>CAYMRK010000012.1:0-5531 GCA_964392905.1 uncultured Candidatus Saccharibacteria bacterium
CCAGACACACTAGAGTCATATGATGATCATACTCTGGGCGTCGCCTTGAGGTATCTGCCAGAGCTAGTCAAGCGCCTTAAGGGAACCTCGATATCCTTAGCTCTCAGTTTTTTGCCAGAGCTTGGTATGGTTATCCGAGGTGGCATGCGCTTGCCCAAGCTCGTTATCTTAGCCGAGTTTGGAGGCAACACTCCGGGTGAGGCAGCTATGGAGGCTAAGCGCGCTAAGGGAAACTTGAAACCACTAGGTATTAGTGCGCGCCTGGTTAAGAACGAAAAGGAAGCGCAGAAATACCGCCTCATAAGGAGAGAAAGCTTTAATTTGCTGCGTAACAAAGTGCGAGGGAAACAAACCGCACCTTTTGTAGATGATATCATTGTGCGCCCTGAGTATTTGCCCAAGTTCTGGCCCAAGCTCCACAAGATTTTAGACAACAAGAAATATAACTTGCTCTATACTATAGCCGGACACGTAGGCGATGGGAATTTTCACATAATCCCACTCATGGATCTATCAAGCGAGCAAGATAGAAAAGTTATCCCGCAGGTGACGGATGCGGTATACAAATTAGTATTGGAGTTCGAAGGCTCTATTACCGCCGAACACAACGACGGACTCATCCGCGCTCCTTACTTGAAGCAGATGTTCGGTCCGAAAGTGTATAAGTTGTTCGAGGCTACCAAGAGGATATTTGATCCAAAGGGGATATTTAACCCAGGCAAGAAGCTTGGGGCTACCAAAAGGTACGTCTTTTCACACATGAAGCACGGAAGATAGTATGGGAAGAACGCTAATCTTTATATTGGGGGTTGTGCTTGTTCTTGTGTTGGCTGTGTTGGTATTTAGAAGGTGGGGTGATAAACAGCCAATAGACAGCTATAATACAGGGGAGATGGAGATTTCTAGTCCTGCATTCGAGCCTGGAGGCCTGATTCCTGAAAAATATACTTGTGACGGTGGGAACATTAATCCACCGCTATCCTTCTCCGGAGTACCGGAAGAGACGAGGACGCTAGCCTTGGTGGTAGAAGATCCTGATGTACCTAAAAGTATCAGAGCGGATGGTATGTTCGATCATTGGCTGATGTGGAATATGCCGGCGGGCCTGGTCTCTATAGAAGAGGGGATAGCTCCCCCTGGAGTGGAGGGCAAAAACACCAGGGGTGACAAGCAGTATACTGGACCTTGCCCTCCCGACAGAGAGCACAGATATTTCTTCAAGTTGTATGCTCTCGACACTGTGCTCGAGCTAGACCCCGAAGAGGCTAGTAAGGAGGATCTATACGCCCAAATGGATGGACGCATTCTGGCAGAAGCTCAGCTGGTCGGTCGGTATGACAGGCCGCGCTAAAGGTCGCAAGAAATTACACTTCAATGAAACAAAAAGGATATATATCTTTCACGGGGGCACTCTTCATCCTGGTGGGCGCTGTTCACCTCCTGAGGGTAGTAAATGGATGGCCTTTTATATTGGGAGAATGGGATGTACCAATGTGGGTTTCGGGGGCAGCAGTTTTGCTCTTAGGCTTTTTGGCCTGGAAATCCTTTAGGCTTAAATAGATTTATGAAGCATGTAATCTTGCGAGTTCACGGCAGGGTGCAGGGCGTGTTTTTCAGGGACGCCACCCTCAAGAAGGCCTCTGAGTTAGGGCTTGGGGGTTTTGTGCGTAACGAGCCAGACGGAACGGTATATATTGAGGCTGAGGGCGATAGCGAGAAGGTTGATGAGCTTATGAACTGGTGCAGAGAAGGCGGTCCTCCTATGGCGACCGTCTCTTCGGTGGCGAGCGAAGAAGACGCAGAACTGCGCGGGTTTAAACACTTTTCTATAGACGGCAACTAGAAGTAGGGAAGCGCCTCTTCGAGGGTTTGTCTCCTTCTTATCAGGCGTGGTTTACCACCATCTATCAGAATCTCTGCAGGGCGCAGGCGAGCGTTGTAGAAGGAGCTCATAACAAAGCCGTGGGCGCCAGCATCAAGGATTGCCAGTAGATCACCCTCCTTGGGCTTGTTGATAAGGCGGTCTTCGCCCAGAGTATCACCACTCTCACACAGATTGCCAACGACGGTAACCGTTTGGTTTTTGCCTTTCACCCGCGAGGCGTTAATGATTTTATGATAAGAGCCGTACATAGCAGGGCGGACTAAATGCCCCATGCCCGTATCGAGGCTTACAAAAGTGCGCTCAGGGTTTGTCTTAACATCGGTTACCATAGCCAAAAGGGTGCCTGCGTTAGCGAGGAGGTATCTGCCCGGTTCTATAACAACTGTGGGTTCTTTCCGGTGTGCGGCAGCGTAGTGCGAGAGCAGTTTGTCTATTTGAGTGCCGAGCTCTTTAAGGTCAAGGTGAGCATCCGTTTCTTTATACGGGATACCGAAACCGCCGCCGAAGTTAATTATCTCTACATCTGCAAATTGATCAGCAATCTGCAAGAGAGCTTTGGCAGCCTTTACGAATTTGCGAGCACCTAGGATCGTTGTGCCTATATGCTGATGAAGGCCGGTAATTCTTAGGTTGTACTTGCGAGCCAAGCTTTTCACATCACGAATGTGCGACATATGAATGCCGAACTTGCTCTTAGACCCGCCCGTCTTGAGGTGTCTATGACTGCCTGCTCCAATGCCTAGGTTGAGGCGAATGCCAATATTCGATCCAGGGTTCAGTTTTCCCCAGGTCTCAACCTGACTTAGAGAATCCAGGTTCACCCAAATCTTTTGATCTATAAGAAACTTGAGCTCTTCTTCCTTAATGCCGTTGGCTGTGTAGATGATTTGATTTGGCTTGAAGCCGGCCTTGAGGGCTAGCATTACGGATCCTTCACTCACGGTTTCTACGTCCACACCCTCGTTTCTGAGAAGCCTTAAAATAGCAAGGTTGGAGTTAGTCTTAGCGGCGTAGTGGACTTTTAGGTGAGGGTAGTGAATAGCTGTTTGCAGCTCATTAAGCCGTTTACGTATAGTCTCGGCTTCATAGACATATAAAGGGGTTCCGTATTTATCGGCTAAGCTTTGTGCTCCTACGCCATCGAAGTGGAGCTCGTTGTTTTTAACTTCCATCGATTCAATATCCTGAATAGGTAAATGTTTGAAAATAGAGGGGTCCACGGGACCCCCGGTAACTGATGCGCCGCCATCCGCTGGTGAGAGCGTGAGTGGAGTTACCGGGGAGCCCCGTGGCGTTGTCTCTGTGCGAGACAACCCTGAAAACCTGGGCAGGTACGAGAGTCCGTCAGCAGCCGCGCCTGTCGACTGAAGATGGACGATCATTTCATCACTGATAGGGATCACCTCCCTTCTGTACCTGCCAAGGCGTTGTGCTTCCCTGCGAAGCGTATGGAGTCGAGCGATAAGGTATGTCCAGCACCTGCGCTCGCATCCGTACCGGGTGTTAATTCAACCCGTCAACATCCATAAACCTGCGGAAGAGATTATCTCCCGAGGGGAACAAAGGCCCATTGTGTGGAGATCGGGGGATCAACCAGCAAGAGGCTTTGTTCCTTCCTGTTGAGGTGCGCAGGGCCAAGGCCCCGCTACTTCAGCAGGACACGTTTGGTCACTGTCCTTTGATATTAAGAGGGGCAGGGAAGTGCGTCAAGAAATTAATCCCCAGGGTGTTCTAGGATGTGCTCGAGGGCGTCTTTGTTGAAGCCAACCACTACGTGTTCGCCAATAGTGATTACGGGTACGCCGAGCTGACCGGAGCGTTGGACCATCTCCTGGCGGGCTTCTAAGTCTTCTACTACGTCCTTCTCTTCATATTCGACACCCTTTTCAGTGAAAAAGGCTTTGGCCATTCTGCAAAACTGACAAGTAGGAGTTGTATATATAACCGGTTTAACCATTACTTAGGCAGTATACCCCTAGTGGTGGTACTGTGACAACATCTGTTATATGATAGAGCGTATGGATAAAAATAACTCACAGATGAACCCCTACGTGGTTCCGGCGGCCATCGTAGCGGCGGGTCTGCTCATAGCAGCAGCAGTCATATACACCGGAGGAGCTCCTAGGAGCGCTAATCAGCCTAATCAGGCAGAGAGTGAGGGGGTAGTTTCGCCCGTAGAGGCAGCTGAAGCGGTTGGCCTGAACAAGCGGGAGTTCGAACAGTGCCTGGATAGCGGCAAGTATGCAGATGTTGTTAGCGGGGATCTTAATGAAGCTGTCGCGACTGGCTTTGGGGGTACTCCCACCTCGGTAATAGTTTCATCTAGCGGAGAACAATACTTTGTTGAGGGTGCAGTATCAGCCGATATGCTCTCGACTTACATCGACGCGGCTTTAGCCGGTGATGATACCACCCTAGCAGAGCTTGAAGCCCAGGCGGGCGTGGGGGGAGCAGCAGCTGGGGATCTTCCTGACGTAAGCGCAGTTGATGCTGATGACCATGTTAGAGGAGATGTAAACGCGCCGGTGAAACTCATTGAGTACTCCGACTTAGAGTGTCCGTACTGCAGGCTGTTTCACCCTGAAGTTATGTCTGTAATGGCTCAGTATGGATCTGACGTGGCCTGGGTATACCGCCACCTACCCCTGGAGTCTATCCACCCATTGGCAAGACCTCTGGCTGAAGGCAGCGAGTGTGCGGCTGAGCTTGGCGGGAATGATAAGTTTTGGGAGTACGTAGACTACATCTTCTCGAGCTAAAAACACAGACACTAACAAAAAGAGCCCTTGGGGCTCTTTTTGTTTCTATTGAGGCAGAGAGCAGCCGGTGCGTTGGGCTAGTTGTTGCAGCGGGATTACGCCTTGCAGCCTTTCGCCGTCGGCGAATTCCCAGGTGGGATAGGCTTCGATACCAGCTTGGCTGCAGAGCTCATTCTGGTTTCGGGTGCCTGGGTCAGAACACTCTGTATATGGCAGGAGGCCGACTGATTTACCAAACATAGTCTTTTGCTGATTACAGGCTGGACACCAGTAAGCACCGTAGAAAGTTGCTCCCTGAGCCTCGAGGCACATGGCGAAGTCATCTAAGGGACCAGGTTGGCTCGAGTAGAAGACGATGCCTCCGATTAAGCCTGCGACAGCGAGTAGGGCAATTGCCCAATACATTATGCGTTTTTGTCTGTTTTTCATACTCACTATTTTATCATGCATTCATAAAGTAGAAAGAGCCCCGGCTCTCCGTTCCAACGAGTCGGAACAGACAGCGAGGGCTCCTTTAGATGACAGCTTCCCGAAACTTGGCATTGCACTCATGACACAGGTCTTGTTTGGGTGTACCCAGGATGTGGTTAATCACAGTCTGGGGATGTGCGCCAATCCTGTCTTGGCAGAGCTCGAAGAGCCTGACCATCAACGGGAAGTCGAGGGCCGTATAGCCGTGCTGCTTACAAAGCTTCTTCGCCAGTTTGCGTTCGCGTTCGTTGTAGCAACCCCAGACTCCTGCGTCTCCTGCGCCTTGCAGGGCAAAGCTTAGACACTCGGTTCTCACCCAACAGTCACGGCAAAGAGCCTTAGCTCTCGCCTCAGCCCTCTCAAGCTCCTCCTTCTTGGGAAGGGGAGGCTCGGAGGTAGGGATGAAGTCGTAGTGT
>CAYMRK010000012.1:5576-8473 GCA_964392905.1 uncultured Candidatus Saccharibacteria bacterium
CCCAACAAGCTCCTTCATGTTGCCAGTCGGGGCGCTGTGGCGCGTCCAGTTCAAGCACAAAAGTCCTCCGCGCTCTAGTAGCCACCTTGTTTCACCTCCTTTCGTGTTAAGTTGCCAAGACTCTTTATATACTAGCGTCCACTTTAATCAATAGCGGGTAAGTTGGATTGAATAGGGGAGGGTAAGTGGGGTATAAACTTAGGGGTTAATGCCGGGTGGTGTAATGGTAGCACAGCGGCCTTTGAAGCCGTTAGTCTAGGTTCGAGCCCTAGCCCGGCAGCACGCATCAGATGTAGATTGTATTGCTGTCAACAGAAAGACCCCGCCTACCTAACGGCAGGAAACGGGATCTTTCTGCCGCTAGTTAGCGGGGTCAGGCAGAGTGCTTGCGACAGCACCCTTCGGGACATTCATCGTCATCGATCTCAGGGATCTCCTCGCTGTCAGGTTCCAGACACAGCTTCGTGCCCCTCCTTCTTCCTAAACCACCCTCCATTCGGCGGTGATGCCCGGCAACTCGGGGCCGTGGCCCCCGGAGTGGATGGATACATCGAGGGGGCTTGGGGTGACGAACACCCTCCGTCCCTTCGAGTCTTGATCCTTGCAGCGAGCGGTGGAGGTGATAACACCTTTGTGCCCAGCTGCTTCCAGGAGGTAGTGGGCCCAGAGCATGGCCGAGAGTGAGGCTGGCTGTTGGTGTTCACCCAGGAGGGCTACCTGGCTGTCCCAGGGCAGAGCGAAGCTCATGGGTGTTCTCCCGCGGCGGACCAGGTGCCACCTTGCCTCCAACCTTGAGAAGCTCTCCTGAGCGTACCAAGGTTTGAACCTCATCTTGCCGAAGCGCTCGAGTATGTCCGAGAAGGACAGGTCGTACCCGGGCACCAGAACGAAGTCGCCCTCTCGGCACTCTTCGATGATGGCTTCTGCGTCATCTCCCGCCAGGCGGATCACCTCCAGCGATTTGATCTGATCGCCGGAGAAGCTCAGGCCTGTGTGGAGTTGCGTATCGAGGATGTCGAGCCCATTGCCCTTGCCGATGATCTGACAAGCGCGGCCCGCCTCGATCTCAGTCACGTTCATAGCGTCCCTTTCGTTGGGTTCTCAGCGAACGAATCTATTGCTTACAGGTTGAGGCAAGGGAAGAACCTCGTCAATTCTTGCTTGGGTATAACTGAAGAGGAACAAACTTCTGTTTTATAAGAGGGTTGGTGTAAGATGGAGGGATGAAAGGACAATTTCTCCTAATCTTGGGCCCAATGGCTAGCGGTAAGTCCATTGCCCTTATTGCGGAACTCGACCGTTATGAACATGCCCATAAGAGAGTTCTTACGGTGCACTCCATAGCCAATGTGAGAGAAGATGATGTAGAGTCGCGCATTGGGCTGAGTCGGAAAGCAGTGAAGGTAGAGAAGCTGAGCGACTTGGAAGACAAGGTTGATATGGATGAGGTGGATGTAGTTGGGATTGACGAGCTCTTAATGTTTGACCCTGAGGACAGTTTTGAGACGGTCAAGCGTTGGTTGGCTTCGGGCAAAGTGGTTATCGCCTCATCTGTTGATATGTTAGGCAACGGCTCGCTATCAAAAACAGTTAAGCGTCTATTAGAGCTAGTGCCTGACGTGAGGTATGAGCGCGCAGTTTGTGAAGAGTGTGATGAGATAGATGCTAGATTCACGAAGGTGTCGAAAAACAACGGCGAGGCGCTCGACAGAAGCACCTTGCCGGATATAATCCCGGAAGATGGCACCTACGAGTATAAGCCTGTGTGTCGGGACTGTTTTTATAAGTAAACATGGATACCAGGGGAAAACTTTTCGTATTTGAAGGGGTTGATGCCTCGGGCAAGGAAACCCAACTTAACCTTTTTAAGAAGCGTCTAAGTAAAGAGGGGATAAGCTTCAAGACACAAGCTTTCCCTAGATACGACCGCCCCTCTTCATATTTCATTAACCGCTATTTGGATGACCTAGAGTCTCCCTACGGTGATTCAGAAGATGTAAATCCATATATGGCCTCTTTGTTCTACTCCCTAGACAGAGCTGATGCGAGTTTCGGCATTGAGCGCTGGTTAAAAGGCAATGATGTTGTGGTGCTGGATAGATACACGGGATCTAATCTAGGGCACCAAGGCGCCAAACTTGAGAGCGAGAAAGAGCGGGAGACATACGCAGAATGGTTATTTAATTTGGAATACGAGATTCTGGGGATTCCTAAGCCCGATTTGAACATAGTGTTAGTTAACCCAATGGATGTGATAAGCAGGAGACTAGCCGATAGGGGAGCGTTAGATGCGCATGAGGCCAACTTGGATCACATCCAAAAGGCATGTGAAGCCTATGAGTGGGCAGCCAAGAATTACGAAAACTTTGAAGTGGTAAGCGGGGTGGAGGACGGCAGAGAGCTTACACCAGAAGAGATTCACGAGAAGGTTTGGGCTCTAATCAAAGCCAAAATGGTATAATACAAAGAACACAGGATATGAAGGAACTCTATCGCGAATTTGTATCCGAAGAGCCTAGGCAGTTCAAATTCAAGATCGGCCATAAGGTTGCTTCATCTTTGTCTGGATTCGTAGCCGGGGTAATAGCAGGTAGTATTGTTTGGATAGGAGCCATCTTACTCTCAAAGCTTTTTAGTTAGTCGTAAGATCCATTTTGCTGGTGCGTCTTCTATGGCAGTAGAGACTTGAGCGCTGGCGTCTTGTCGAATAACCGTTAGGAATAAAGAAATATATATGTATAGCACCAGCCTGTTGAACAGAATAGTAAATGTATTAGTAGCGGTAGTTGAGTTCTTCCTTGGCTTACGCTTTTTACTCAAACTCTTTGGAGCTAGTCCCGCTGCAGACTTTGTCGCTTGGGTATACGCGACAAGTGAGCCGCTTCTCGAGCCCTTCA
>CAYMRK010000013.1:0-7801 GCA_964392905.1 uncultured Candidatus Saccharibacteria bacterium
ACCTTTGAGTCACGGGGCGGCGACAAAGCTGAGTTTATTGAGTTTGTGATCGTACGCCTGGTTGGTATAGGTATTAATGTGGGAGTAGCCTCGTTCGTAGTAAACTTCGTTGACCCACTCTTCGGCCTAGGACCAGTGGTCTGGGCAAACCTAGCTACCTTAGCTGCAACCTTTATAGCCCTAGGTTGGAACTTTGTAGGATATCGACTCATAGTTTTCCGTAACAGGGCTTGATTTCTCGGCAGATTTGGGTATAATAGAGCCCGAGTGAAGTGTATTCCCGGACGATGATATCGGCCCAGGAATATCCTAAGCCTTTAATTTAGACCCCCAGCCCCCACTGGGGGTCTAAATGTTTTATAATAACCTTATGACATACCTTCTAAGGGCAAATCTGGACATAGACGTAAAAGACGCGCAGAAAAGCCCGCGCTTCAAAAGCACCGTTCAATCGATCAAGACTTTTGCCAAGCCGACCCGTAAGGTTGTGGTTCTCTCTCACCGCGGCAGGCCTAAGGGGAGAGACGCGAAGTTAAGCCTGAAGCCTTTCGTGAAGCCCCTAGAGGCAGTTCTCAACCGGAAGGTTAACTTCATCTCTCATTTCGACTTCGACAAGATTGCCAAGACAGTAGAGAGCTCTCCCCAAGGGAGCATCTTTCTGTTGGAGAACATGCGCTTCCTCCCCGGTGAATTCAAGAACGACTCCAAGCTTTCCCGTAGCATAGCTCGGTTAGGGGACAGATATGTAAATGATGATTTCCCAACCAGCCATCATGCCGGGGCCTCAAATGTCGGTGTGGCTAAACTCCTACCAAGCTCGCTGGGACCCAACTTCAAAACCGAGCTCAAGAAGTTGGACAAGGTGATGAGTGTGCCCGCTAAGCCGTTCATTCTAGTGATTGGAGGAGCCAAGACCGATGACAAGCTCGGCGTCATCAAAAACCTCTTTGGTAAGGTAGATACCATTTTGCTCGGTGGTGCTCCGGCCAATACCGTGCTCAAGGCCAGGGGAGTAAAGATTGGCAAATCTCTCTACGACCCAGCCTCTCTCAAGGAGATCAAGCCCTTTGTTAACAAACAAAAACTCATGACTCCGATCGATTGGAGAGTTAAAGGAGATGCTATTTTAGATATCGGCCCTGAGACCGAAAAGCTTTATAGGGACCTAATTGGAACCGGCCGCACCATCGTGTGGAATGGCCCTATGGGGAAGCTTGAGGAGAAGGGCTTTGCTGGAGGCACAAAAGCCGTTATAAGGGCAATTTTGGCCAATAGAAGGGCTAATATCGTCATCGGTGGAGGAGATACGCTCTCAGCTGTACCGATTAGCAGAAAGCTGCCTAAAGACGTCTTTGTCTCAACTGGCGGAGGAGCTATGCTAACATACCTAGCAGGCAAGAAGCTGCCGGCCCTAGAAGCAATTAAGTAATGGAATACAAATACTTTGATACGGCTCCCAGAGGCAGAGACATCTGCTTTTTCGATATAGAATCGACAACTCTTAGCGCCTACGGCGAAATCATCGAGATTGCAGGCGTTAGGGTGGAAACCGACGCCTTCAATGTGATGGATGAGTTTGCCGCAAAGCTAAAACCGCAGCGCATTGAGGTGGCCGACCCGGTGGCTCTGGAGATTGCCGGCTACGACCCTAAGGTGTGGGAAAAAGAAGCTATTGATCCCAGGGAAGGACTGCAGCAATTCTTAGACTTCGCCGAAGGAACTATTCTTTCTGCCCACAATCTCCCTATGGACTGGATGTGGCTACAGCGCAACTTGGAGGATGTGGGGCTGGATCCTTCGTACGTATATTCGGGCATTGATACGGTGGGTGTAGCTTGGGCAGTCTTTCACCGGAAAGGCATCAATATGCCCCTTAGTCTTGGCAAGCTCGCAGACTACTTCAACATTGATCGAGGAGAAGCGCACCGAGCTCTCGATGATGCCAAGACTGCATACCAGGTTTTTGTTAAGCTAGTAGAGTTAGATGCCCAAGAAAAGTAAATACGAAATCTATACCGATGGGGGGTCGAGAGGCAATCCCGGCCCCGCTGCTATTGGGGCGGTAGTAGACGGTAGGGAGTATTTTGAATCGATCGGCAACACCACCAACAATGTGGCTGAGTACAAAGCAGTTATCTTTGCCCTCAAGAAGGCCAAGCAGCTTTTGGGAGGAGCTAAAGCGGATCAAGTTGAAGTGGAGGTAAAAACAGACAGCCAACTTCTGGTCAATCAGTTAAATGGTGAGTTTAAGATCAAAGATGCTGACCTCCAGCCCCTGTTTATAGAGGTCTGGAACCTCAAGCAGGATTTTAGAGACGTTAAGTTTACCCATGTCACTAGGAACAAGAACAAGTTAGCGGACAGGCTGGTTAACAAAGCCTTGGATACGCTTTTATAAAACTCCCCACATATGACTGATAACCAAAAGTGGCTATCTAAAAGGTATCTAGTATATCAATGCCTTAAGCACGGATGGTTTGTGGGTGCTGTTTGGCTCTACTTTTACCGAATATTCATAACCGATTATCAGGTAGGTATCCTTGACGGCATGGCATTTGCCATCGGGCTGGTGGCAGAAATACCGTCCGGAGCGCTAGCCGATAAATTTGGCAGGGGCACCATAAGTAAACTCGGGCAAACCTTAGTTGGTGGCGGACTACTAGTTCAGGCCTTCGGTAGCGGATTCATACCTTTCTTTGTTGGGCAGGCAATCCTCATGATAGGTGCATCTTTTGTGTCTGGAGCAGATGAAGCTCTTTTCTTTCAGCAGTTAAATTTCAAGAGGGCTTCCCTTGAGTGGCGCAAGTTAGTAACCAGAGGGACTCAAGTTGCCCTTATGGGGTCGTTGATAGCGACTATCCTCGGTGGAGCCTTACACAATATCAACCCACGCATCCCTTGGTTCTTAAACGGTCTTATCTTCCTAGTATCCGTTTTGGTTATATGGCCGATAAAGGATACGCGAGAGAAGAGTAGTAAACGCCAGTTCGTTGCTGAGGTTAAAGATTATCTTCACAACATTAAAGCCGGCTTTTTACAATTTAAATTACCAAAACTTTGGTTATACGTACCAATAATCTTCACCGTTCAAGGATTGTTCTACGCCGCCGGCTGGGGATTGTTACGCCTAGTCCTACTCGACCGTTTTCACTTCAGTCCATTCTGGGGATCGGTTGTTGTAGCTAGCAGCGCCCTTATCACCTTCGGCATTTTGGCTTTTATGCACAAAAACGCCGAGAAGATAAGCGAAAAGAAGGTTCTTGTTTTGATATCTCTAGGAACAATAGCTAGCTTGTTGCTAGCGCTTGCCGACATCGGAATATGGGGATACGCAGTCATACTCGCCCTATACGCCGGTGAGCATACCCTCTATCCCTTCATGAGCGAAATCTTGAACAATCATGCGCCCGAGAGGCAGAGAGCAACTGTACTGTCGGTTGCGCAATTCTTGAGAGTCTTACCCTACGTTGGGCTGGCGCCGATAATCGGCTATTTAAACACCCAAGATAGTTTGGAGTACTTTCTAATCACTTGGTCTGCTCTAATTGCCGTTGCCATAGTCCTATATCTCAGAAATAAAAGACGGGATGAGAAAATTGAAGTTCCACCTGCCCTTGCAGTAGGGGAGTCGGTATGATATAAAATAGCCCGGAGGTAATCCAAGCAACAGCTTAGCGAGGGCTCGAATCAACCGATAGTGAATGCACATTACCTTAGATCCCACGCAAAGAGGAAAGTCCGGACACTCACTCCAGTTTTAACTGGAGAAGGGTAGCGGGTAACACCCGTCGCGCGAAAGCGCAGAGGTGCGAGCAGTAACGCCTGAGTTCGCAAGGACACAGGAAGCCCCATCCCAACGTAGACGGCTTTACCTGGTTATAGGGGTAGAAAGACCAGGATGAAACGGCTAAATCCTTACCTGAGTGCAAGGCCGAGCTCCAGAAACGCTGGAGAGCGCCGCAAGAGCCTGAGAGTGATCGATGGCCCAGATAGATTGTTGCTCACGACAGAATCCGGCTTATGGATTGCCTCCAAAAGGGGTTATCGAAACTTCACGTTTAGATAGCCCCTTTTGGTTTTAAAGTAATCGTCTTATATACTTTTACAGATATGTCCAAATACTATAATCCTCGACGCGCAAGAAATATCTACGATCCTGCCGACAAGGAGCCTTTTAGGCTTTCCCGATCTAAGGTAGATCTTTTCATCGAGTGTCCCAAGTGCTTTTACCTAGACCGCAGGTTGGGAGTGGGAAGACCTCCAGGCTATCCCTTCAGCTTGAACTCTGCGGTGGACTCCCTTTTGAAGAAGGAATTTGATATTCACCGTGCCGGCAAGCAGGCCCACCCCCTCATGAAGGAATACAAAGTGGATGCAATTCCCTTTGAGCATGAAGACCTAGAGAAGTGGCGAGATACTTTTGTAGGAGTGCAGCACCTACATGAGGCAACCGGATTGCTTCTAACAGGAGCCGTCGATGATGTTTGGGTAAATCCCAAAGGTGAACTGATAGTTGTTGACTACAAAGCGACTTCGAAGGATGGAGAGGTAACCCTCGATGCCGAGTGGCAAGACGGTTACAAACGTCAGATGGAGTTTTACCAATGGCTTTTGAGAAAGAACGGTTTCGATGTCTCTAACACCGGCTACTTCGTATACGTTAACGGTCGTACTGATCTAGAGGCTTTTGACGGCAAGCTGGAGTTTGATGTAAAGATCATTTCTTACGAAGGAAACGACGACTGGGTTGAGGAAACCCTTAAGAAGGCTAAAGCCTGCCTGGATGCAGACAAAGTCCCCGGAGCGGGGGGCGACTGCGACTACTGCCTATACAGAGAGGCTGCCGGGGAGATGGGAGGCTAGAGCCGTCTGGCTATGGCGCTAAGAGCCTTTTCCTTAACCTCTTCGAGCTTAGCTCCCTCCACAAAGAAAGCAGCTGCCACGGTATGACCGCCTCCGTTGGGAAACTCTTTGGCGACATCAGCAGCAATGGGTATGTTAGAGCGCATAGATCCCTTTACTCCATCAGGCTGCTGGGTAAGCACAACGGCGATATCCACACCCTTTAGTCTTTGAATATCGTAGATGATGAGATCCATCGGCCTGAGCTCGCCTGAATACTTATTGAACTCTTCTTCGGGGATAGTTACGAAACCAATTCTGCCGTTTTCGTAGAGCTCGATGCGCTGAATCAATTCGGCTTTGTATTTGAGAAGCTCAAGGTCATAACCGCTAACTTCAATATCTCTGTGATAAAGATCAGCTATGCTAACGCCTAGCTTGTATAAAGCTGCGATGGTGGTGAAGGTTCGCTCTCGCATGCCAGAACTCGTGAAATAGACTGTATCGAGCATTATGGAAAAGCCAATCAAGTCGCCGATCTCTTTGTCTAAAGGCCAGTCCAATTGCACAGCTGCCTGATATAGGAGCTCTCCGGTTGCTGCCGCCTCAGAGTCAACCACCTCAAGAACCTTAAAGGGAAAGGTGGGGCGGGCATCGTGATGATCGAAGTGGACGAAGGGCTTTGCCGCGAAGATATCTTTGTAATCTTCGACCAACTCTTTTTGAGGAGCTCCATCTACTAAGACCGCTAGGTCAAAATCTTTAGGCAGCTCGGATTTAAACTCCTGCCAGCCGGGGATGTACTGCAAGGAGGAGGGGATAGGTTGAGCTGAGTAGGCAGAGGTCTTCTTACCTAGCTTTTCGAATATAGCTTTGAGAGCAAGCGAAGAGGCGATGCTATCCGTATCCAGCTTGTCTGGTTGCACTAGCACAACATCATCAGCTGCATCGACTAGCTTGCCGAACTGCTCAATACTTTTTTCTAGATCCATTACTTGCCAATAACTTTACGTGCCTGCTTAGCTTTGTCGAGTATCTTTTTGGCGCTTTCCCTCATCGTCCCAACCGGACTCTTATCTTTAGTCTCTTTAATCTTCTCTAACAGCTTGAATGGATGCTGATGGTGATAGTCTCCAGCTATACTCTCAATGCGCTTCTCTTTTAGGGGGTAGGGGACCACGCCCTTAACAGAGAGCAAAACATAAGAGGGGCAAAACAGATATAGGCGATCCACCTCTTGCTTTTTGGCTATTCTGCTGAGGTGCTCTTCCACTTGTCCTAGGAATTTGTATCGAAGCGTTCGCTTCTTGTTCTCTCGCACAAAACCGCTACCCATGAGTATCCCTAGTTTATGCTTTTGTGAGTGACCTTCGTTATCGGAGTAGGTGATGGGTGGGATATAGAATTCATCCAGCTTCTCAAGCTGACCCTGGTGGGCCACATAGAATGAGGCCTCTTGTTTGCCTGTAACTATTAGGAGAGCCTTTTCGTCGTCAAATTGAGGAAGTTTGTTAGAGATTTGCATGATACTATCAAATATCTTAGGCTTTAGAAATAATCCAATCAAATGAATATTTTACTCAATTGGCTCATATCAACCCTCGTGATTATAGCTGCGGCATACATCCTGCCGGGCGTAACGGTTGATGGATTTACAGCCGCTCTAGTGGCCGCTTTGGTCTTGGGACTCATCAACGCTATCTTGAAGCCTATTTTGATACTACTCACTTTACCCATTAACATTCTGACTCTAGGGCTCTTCACTCTGGTAATTAATGCGACGCTGGTGATGCTCGCAGCTTACATCGTACCCGGCTTCGCCGTGGCAGGATTCCTATGGGCGCTCCTGTTTGGAGTAGTGCTCTCCTTGGTCTCTATGGCCCTGCCTGAGTAGGCTAGTTTACTCTCTCAAAACGAAAGACATCACCGAAAAGATAGGTGATGATAAGTTCATTTTCACTAACCGCTGCGATGTTGTAGTAGAAAGACTCACCAGTATCGGCATCCTTCTTTTCTAAGTAGAGTTCATTGGCAAAGGAGAAGTCGCCCGCTACAAAGCCCTTCTCACTAATATCAGTAAAAATGCTCCAGGTGCCCTCACTCACAGGGGAACCATCATAGAACTCCTCATAATCCCCATCGGCTTGAATTGCCATGGTGTATTTTTCATCATCGCTGCTGCGCCAGGTTCCCACCAGATCATCTCCGTCTACATCTCCACTTTCCTCTGTAACTTCAGCCTCCTCCTGCGGAGCCTCGTTGGTAGTGATCCTTTCAGAGACTTTGTTAGCAAACCCCCCAAAGAAGAAGATGAGTAGGGCTAAGGCTAGAATCAGCCAAAAAAGCGCTTTTTGATTCATATTTTCCATTATACCATACGGGGGGGTTGACAACTGTTTATATTCAGCTATAATGAGCGTAGTTCACTGAAGGCTCCGGCTTTTGGTGAACGACCATGAAACGCCCCCGTCAGGGGGTGTTTCATTTTTAAGAAGTGTTAGAATGCGTATATGAAAGCAACTTTTAAAGGAAAGGTTGTGGCCGAAAGCGACCAGACTATCGTAGTCGAAGGCAACCACTACTTCCCACCAGACTCAGTTAATAGGGAATATATCCAGAACAAACATGAGGCGGCTTATGTGTGCCCCTGGAAAGGCGTTGCCGACTATTACGATGTGGTGGCCGATGATCAGACTGCTGAGGGAGCAGCGTGGGTATACCCGCAACCTAAAGATGAAGCCAAAGAGATTGCTGGCTACTTCGCTTTTTGGAAAGGCGTTGAGGTAGGGGAGTAGGTTGCCCGCAAACAGCTAAACTTGTATAAACTTAAGTGATTGCCGGATCGTCTAGTGGTAAGACGCCTGACTCTGGATCAGGTAACCTAGGTTCGAGTCCTAGTCCGGCAGCCCGAATAAAACTTGTCTCGTCTGGAGAGTATTTTTGGCGCGCGGCGCGAAGC
>CAYMRK010000014.1:0-7782 GCA_964392905.1 uncultured Candidatus Saccharibacteria bacterium
CCCTGCCGATTTGCGAACAGGTCGCAACCACTCTCCGACGTGATGGTGTTGGTACCGAGTTGTACTTCGGAAAGGGCATCACCCTCAAGGAGCAACTCGCCTACGCCGTCAAGAAGGAGTTTCCGGTCGCGATTCTGATCGGCGAGAGGGAACGAGCCGCTGGCGTCGCTCAGGTCAAGGACATGGGCTCCCGCGAGCAGTTCGAGGTTCCCCTCGATGAGGTTCTCGCCAAGGTGAGAGAGATTCTCGACTGACGGCTTCTCCGTTGGTCGAAACAGGTTCGTGGGTGCGTAGCTTAGTGGCCTAAAGCGCTGGTCTGTGGAACCAGTATCACGGGTTCGAATCCCGTCGCGCCCACGCCCTTCTCTCTGTCGAACGTTCTTTATGGCCCTCCTAACGGAGGGCCTCACTCGTTTTGATTGACACGCATCTTTTGTTGTTGTATACCCAACTTACATATTTATCAGCAGAAAGATACAAATTGGGATTATCGGATCAACTGCTGACTTGGAGTATTCGAAAGAGTTAGAAAAACTAGCTGAAGAAGTTGGATTTCAGGTGGCGACTAAGGGCGCCACTTTGTTATTAGGAGCAGAGAAAGATTTTGATTCATTATCAACAGCTGCTTGTAGGGGGGCAAAGAAGGCAAATGGCCTTACTGTTGGTATCACCTACGGCAAGGGTATGGACATTGTAGAGAAGGACCACACAGACATTGTGATTGCTACTGGTCTTGAGCGAGGAGGCGGAAGAGAGCTTTCGCTCATTCTTAGCTGCGATGCCGTAATTGCCCTTGGGGGAGGATCTGGTACTCTTACAGAAATCGCTATTGCCTATCAAGCAAACATCCCAGTGGTGGTACTTGAGGGCACCGGTGGCTGGAGTGACAAGCTAGCAGGTACCTATCTAGATGAGCGCAAGAGGATAAAGGCAGAGCAGGCCGCAACTCCGGAGGAGGCGGTAGACAAGGCTATCCATTTAGCCGGCAGTAAGTAGTCCTGGTAAGAGATTGAGCATAGAGTTCGCTCGCTGCTCAACCCCTTCCCAGGAAACCCCTGGTTAGTTGGGAAGGGTGCACCTCACAACCTATACGCTACGAAGGAGGTAGCAGAGATGCGGCACAGCCCCTATGTGGTGTCAGCAGACATCAAGCGCTTGCTCGAGCAATGGGCCGGAGTCTCAGGGTACGTCGTGCCCGACGCGGAGTTCTTCCACGAACTACGCAACGAGTTCCAAGCCCATATGCATGGGATCTTCCCCGAGTTCCACTTCGTCCACGAAGAAGAACTGGTCGAAGGTCTCGATCATCTGATCGCCGAAGGCGGTCTGCCGACCATCTCCCTGGATCGGGTGTACGTCGAGAGTGATCTTCACCTCGACATCGCTCGACTGGTGGACAAGGATGGCAATGACCACGGCATCGGCTCGAGGGTTGGCTACCCCAGCCTGTCCGATCAGCTGAAGCACATCCACGAGAGCGGCGTCAAGGAAGTGGCCCTCGTCGACGACGTCCTCTTCACCGGTGACGTGCTGGAGAGGATCGTCGAGATGTTGGCTCACATCGGCGTGACCGTTCAGGTAGCGCATGTGGGCATCGGCATCCTTGGCGGCGTAAAGCAGGTCACCGTGCCTGTCCAATGCGTACGTCAGTACGACGACGTGATCGACGAGGTATGTGAGCGCGACTTCTATCCCGGCGTCCCCCTTTCAGGGCGGGTCATAGCCGGCGATGAGGGGTTTGGCGCTCCCTACATCAGGCCTTTCGGTAACCCGGAGGCTTGGGCGTCGATTCCTGCCGAGCACGTGGAGAGCTTCTCCCGGTTCTGTCTTCTCCAGACGATCAGCCTTTTCGATGAGATTGGAAGGCGTTCTGGGAGGTCGGTTCACTGGGAAGATGCCCCCAGGAAGATCGTGGGTCTCAACCCCAACGGGCACACCTTCGCGGATGCCCTTCGTGGCTTGTTCCGTGCCTAACGGAGCCAACACCCCTGCCCCTCGGGTCTTGATCTAGGCGAAAGCTCAGATTGGGGCCCGAGGAGGCATGGATATTTATACTTCAACCCTTAACGTTATGAGTTAAATGTGCTAGATAAGTACACAGGCGCCCGTAGTTCAGCTGGACAGAACGCCAGCTTGCGGAGCTGGAGGTCGCAGGTTCGAATCCTGCCGGGCGTACGTGAGATCTAGATTAGTCAATTTGGGTAAGATAATATTGGGAGCACTCCTTTTGGTGTTTACAGCCTTGCTTTTGCTATATGGTCCCAGGGTGGATGAGCTGACTGAGGGTAGGAAGCATAAGAGAGGAGAGTCTCGTCTCGAGTGGCCTAGAATTCAGGGTCCAACAGGTCAACCGTATGTGAAGGGTCCAACCGGGCCGCCACCAGGAGATTAATTTAACTGCGGGAGTAGCACAGTGGTAGTGCGCCTGCCTTCCAAGCAGGATACGCGGGTTCGATTCCCGTCTCCCGCTCCAAGCTATCTATAAATGACGAACCCCACGCTGCTGTAGCGAGGGGCTCGTCTCGAGCCTCACGCTGGAGCGTGGGGGTTTGGGGTGGGCGTAGGGCTACCAATTCCGGCCGCCGTGCGTCTCGGGATAGGGCAGCCCGCCCTTGGAGAGGGTGGCCTCGCGGTCACCCATTGTCTCCCAGCCCAGAGCCTGATCGCCGTCGAAGACGGCCCAGAGCATGTCCCCTTTATCGAAGGGGGAGATCTCCTTGGGTCTGGGCTCTCTCACCTCGACCGAGCCCGTGTCGAACTCGGTCATCGAGACCCACTGCTGCTTGGGGATGTCTACGAGTGGGTACTCGTCATCTCCCAGCGGGTGCTCGTCCCCCTCGACCCTGAGCAGCCTGGCTACGAAGTAGCTGGCCTGCGGGTTGTGAGGAATGAGGTGGACGACAATGCGCCTGAAACGCAGCTCGTCTCGGTTTCTGTGGTACAAAATGCCTCCTTCTAGGCAGTTGAAGTATCCAACATCTTGTAATTATGTCAATAGCACAATAGACTGATGGTACAGTAACGCTATGAATTTCAACCCCGAAAATGTTGGCACTAAAGGCGCCTCTAAGATGACAGACCAACTCTTTGTTAAAGAGAAAGAGGGGCTCAGAATTGGCATGGACTTTTTCAAGGACGAAGCAGGCCAAGACAAACCCTACACCCTCGAAAAGATAGAAAGCGATATTCAAAAGGCCAGGGAGCTAAGAGAGAAGTGGGGAGCAGTCAACCCCGAAAGTGATTTAGCAGAAGCCACTATTGCTCTGATCCCCCATGAGTTTGGGTGGTTAGGCGACGGCGGAAAGGAACAAGGCAAGTACTCGATTGTTACAGAAGAATCTGATGACTATCTCTACAATCACGTAGACGGCGTCAAGGAGGTGTCCTTTAGGTCAGCTAGCACAGTAATTAGGTGGGCAGAAGATGTAACTAGAGAGCACCCAGGTAACGAATACACTAGTAGCGAGCAAGACACTGACGGGTTCGCCAAAGTCGCAGCAAAAGTAAGCGAGATTAGTCAAAGAATTAGTGAGGGTAAGTCGCCTGGAGAGGTGCATTACTTTTACTCAATAGCCAGCACGGAAGATCTGGACGTGAAATTAGCGAGGCCCACACCTATGCCCAAAGTGGTAATATCTATACCTAGTGAAGTTGCGCGCGAGCTACGCCAGCTATATTACGATACTCGCGAGGGCGATGTCTCGGCTACCGAAGCTTTAAAAAGCCACGCGTTCCGCGAAGAATACCTGGCGCAAATTAAGATCGCTATGGAGGCTCAGATGAGAGCAGCTAGCGAGGCTTTGTTTTATGAACCTAATGGTCCACGCCGAGAACGTTTAGTTCAACTACACGCTCAAGCTGAAGAAGTCCTGAAGTTTGTGTTGGACTTGATGAAAGATCCTAATAGGGAGACCGAAAACGAATGGCTAAGGAGTGCATATCGTAGGTCTTTTGGTGCAGAGGTATAGCCTTGCACTACACCCACTCTAGGGTGTACCGTGTATGAGCATATGGCCTCAGTAAATGACAAAATGCGGCCCCGCCCGCCGGTGGTGGCAGTTGTAGGGCACGTCGATCATGGAAAGACGGCTCTTTTAGACTACATCCGCAAGACCAACATAGTGGCTAAAGAGGCAGGTGGTATTACTCAATCAATTGGTGCCTACGAGGTAGAGCACTCCGGCAAGAAAATCACCTTCATCGATACCCCAGGGCACGAGGCCTTTACTCAAATGAGGGCTCACGGAGCAAGCGCAGCTGATATCGCTATCTTGGTCATAGCAGCTGACGAGAGTATTAAATCCCAAACCCAGGAAGCCCTTAGGATTCTAAGGGCCACAAAGACCCCTTTCATCGTTGCCATTACCAAGGTAGATAAAGAAAATGCCAACGTGGAGAAGGTAAAGTCAGATTTGATGTCCGAAGAGGTCTTTCTCGAGGGTTCGGGTGGTGATGTAAGCTGGCAGGCGGTCTCAGCCAAATCGGGTGATGGCATAGGCGAACTTCTTGATCTTATCCTCCTAATGGGAGAAGTGCTTGACCTCCAATACGATCCCACCAAGGAAGCTATGGGTTTTGTAATTGAGGCCCAAATGGATCCCAGGAGAGGCACCGTGGCCCACCTAGTGCTCAAGGATGGAACGCTTCGTCAAGGCGATGACATTAAGACTCTCTCTACAGAGGGCAAAATCAAGATTTTGGAAAACTTTTTAGGCAAGAGCGTTAAGTCTCTGGAGCCATCGGCGCCAGCCTCCATCATCGGCTTTAACGACATCCCAAGCTCGGGAGAAGAGTTTGTAACTGGAGATGCGACCATAGCCCAGAAAGATGAAGAACTGGCAGCTACTCCAGAACAAATAGAGGGAGACGGCGGAGAAAAGCCAAAAGCTATTCTAAAGGCGGACACAAAAGGATCCCTTGGGGCTTTGGAGGGATTATTGAAGAGTGAAGTGGAGATAGTAGAGACTTCCGTCGGGGCGATAACCGACAACGATGTTAAGTTGGCTAAATCTACAGGCAGCATAATCGCTGGGTTTCAGGTAAAGGTAGCCAAAGCCACGGAGGCGCTTGCTGAAGCTCAGGAGGTAGGTATCTTTACCTCCAAGATTATCTACGAGCTCCTGGATGCCATTAAGGAGTACAAAACTAAAGAGAAGCACGCCTTTGAAGGTGGAGAGCTAGAAGTGCTTGCAACCTTCAACTCCACTCCTAACAAGCAAACTGTAGGAGGAAAGGTTTTGAAGGGTAAACTGAAACTTAATGTTCCAGTTGAGATAGAAAGAGCAGGAGAGCTCGTTGGGAAGGGTAGGATTAGGAATCTTCAGCAGAACAAACAAGATGTAAGTGAAGTGGGGCCGGACAATGAGTGCGGCCTAGTGATCGAAACACAGGCTCCAATAGAAAAAGGAGATCTTATTAAAATCTCTTTATAGATTACTCCAGGCGGGATACAATACCCGACAGAAGGGCCTGGTAGCCAAGTGGTAAGGCAGGGGACTGCAAATCCCCTATACGGGGGTTCGATTCCCCCCCAGGCCTCCCGCTGCCCGGGTGGCGGAATGGTAGACGCGCGACACTTAAAATGTCGTGTCCCATGTGGACGTGTCGGTTCGACTCCGACCCTGGGCACAAACTTATTGCCAAACAGCGAGGCAGTATGGTAACGATTTAACTAATACCCATATGGCAAGCGACAAAGAACTTCAGCCACACATTAAATGCGCTCCTGGTGATGTAGCAGATGTTGTGTTACTTGTGGGAGACCCAGACAGAATTCCTTTAGTGACTAAATACTGGGATGAGGCTAACGAGGTAGCAAACAACCGGGGTTTGCCTGTGTGGACTGGGAAATACAAGGGTATGCCAGTGTCTATTGCCTCAACGGGCATGGGTGGACCATCGACTGCCATTGTTTTAGAAGAGCTAGCTAATATAGGTGCTAAAACCTTCATCAGAATTGGGACTTGTGGAGCTCTCAAGAAAGGGATCAAGCCAGGGGATATCATAATTCCTACTGCCGCTATTAGAGCAGAGGGCACAACCAAGGAGTACATCGCTCCGGAATTTCCAGCCATTGCAGATATGGACATTGTGCGAGCCCTAGAGGCCGCTGCAAAACAGGAAGGCAATCGATATTTTAAAGGCATCAATAGAACCCACGATGCCTTCTACGAGCCAGTAGAGAACCTGTTACGCTGGGGAAATCTCTTCGCAGACGAGCGCACTAAGAATTGGGATACACCTCTGGTGAGCTCCGAGATGGAGTGCAGCATAGTCTTTTTGCTCGCCAGTCTCAGAGGCCTGCGCGCAGGAGCTGTGCTTGCTGTAAACACCACAGAGCCATTAGACGAGATTCGAGAAAACCCTGGTTTGGTATACGAACTAATCGAGGACCCAGAAGCCAAGAAGGGAGTAGATAGGGCGATTAGAACCGCTCTTGAGGCTTTGCCTCACCTCAAGTAGTCCTACCTGGATATAAAAGGCGCTCCAGCGTTAGGCTATGAGCGCACTTTGACTTGGGCACATAACAGAACGCCACATACAACCCAATCTTTGTTATTATAAATCCATGCAAGAAAACCTAACTTTTGAGGGCAAAAACTTACGATTAGTTGCCCAAAGTAGTTACAACCCACTCGGTGCTTTGGAGAACCTGCGTGCTTTAATAGACGATAGAATTAGTGCCCTGAAAGAGGCTGGTATAGGTCAGGACGATAAAACAGGCGATGATAGGATATAAGGAAACTGATAAATAAAGTGAAGGTTTCTCCATGGACAGACAAGGTTTTGATGAAAGGAGCAGAGCCCATTTTCCTTCCAGGCAAGAAGAAGACGGGCGTGTTGCTCTTTCACGGCTGGTCTTCCTCTCCCCAGGAGTTTAACCCCGATTACACCTCCTCAACTGTCAAACACTTAAACGATTTGGGGTATGCCGTGTATGTCCCTTTGAGAATTGGTCACGGCACCAAACCCGATGACTTCAAAACGCTTCGGTTAGAAGACTGGCTGAAGGATGCTAGAGACCACTTCAGAGCTTTTATTAAAGAGCAGGAGAGGGTGGTGGTTGGAGGCATGTCCATGGGGGCCAACCTAGCCTTGCAGATAGCGAGCGAGGAAAATGTCGCAGGCGTCATTCCTATGGGCACCCCTATATATATGCGCATGCACGCTCTCTTTGCCCCTTGGGCCTGGTTGAACCAGAAGAACCTTAGAATGCGTCACAAGCGATATCTCCCTCAAGACAAAGAGATTGCTATGAAGAAAGTACACTACCTAGCCTATCCCAACTCACACCTTTTCGAGGTCCTGCGTGCAGCCAAAGCAACTAAAAAGATACTAGGTAGAGTCACGGCTCCTGCTTTAATAATGCACTCGGCCAACGACAATGTGATTCACCCTAGCAGCGCTAAGTATGTCTATGACCACATCGCCTCAAGCGACAAAGAGATCGTCTACATCCCCGACTCGTACCACTCTTTCACTACCGATCGACACGCCGATATTGCTAACAAGGCCATAGGGGAGTTTCTTGATAAGATAGAGGAGTAATGCGAATTGGGATTTTTACCAATAACTACAAACCGATAGTAGGAGGACTTACCGTATCTATCGCTAATTTTCGCAAAGGATTGGAGCAGCTGGGCCACGAAGTGCATATCTTTGCGCCTCACTTCGTCGGATATAAGGATGAGGACAAGAAGGTTTTTCGCTATCCGGCAGCACCTATGAAGTATAAGGCTCGATATCCGATTGCTCTGCCCAGCACAGAAGATAAAGACTATT
>CAYMRK010000015.1:0-7685 GCA_964392905.1 uncultured Candidatus Saccharibacteria bacterium
CTTGTCTCCCCGGGAGGAATCGAACCCCCATTTAGGGATTAGAAGTCCCTCGTTCTATCCGTTGAACTACGGGGAGAGGGTGCCGGGGGGGAGAATCGAACTCCCTACGCTCGCCTCTTCAGGGCGACGCTCTGCCAATGAGCTACCCCGGCCTGGAAATTAGCTTATTCGTTTTTTGCGCTCATTGCAATTGAAATGGAGCCATCCTTTAATGTATCTTGAGGGGGCTCTCATAAGGCCCTCGTCGTTCAACGGATAGGACACAGGTTTCCTAAACCTGGAATCGAGGTTCGATTCCTCGCGAGGGCACACGGGCTGTAGTGTCAACGGCTAGCACGCGTGCTTTGGGAGCACGTAGACCGAGTTCGAATCTCGGCAGCCCGACAACATATGAAGATTATAGTTATGAGACATGGTCAGACTGACTACAATGCCAAGGCAATGCATATGGGCAGGATTTTCGACGTGCCCATTAACGATACTGGCAGGCAACAAATAGAGGAGCGTATTCCGGAGATCGAGGCGTTGGCTCCTCAGGTAATTATCTCCTCGCCTCTTTTGCGCGCTGCCCAAAGTGCGGAGATTATCAGCAAACACTTGGGCATGCCGGTCGAATTGGATGATCGCATCATGGAGATTGATATGGGTAGCTTCTCGGGGCACTCCCACAAAGATGCCGCAGCTATGATGGGAGTCAGTCTAGAAGAGTTCAAAAAGCGCTACAGAGAAGGCACCTATGACTACACCCAGTACAAGGGGGAGTCAGCCACTCAAGTTCTCGAAAGAGCTAAGGGTTTTTTAGAGTCCCTTAGGGGTAGGGCGGAACAGTGCGTGCTCGTTGTCTGCCACGGTGGGATGTTGAGGGCCTTGCACCATGCCGCAACCGGAAAGCTCTACGACACCACCAAAGGTGTTCCCAACGCCCAGATCGACATATTGAACTATGAGTAGCCTGATCAAAGCTGCCCATAGAGGGGCTTCTGGGTTGTATCCAGAAAACACCTTACTCGCCTTCGAGAAAGCAATTGAAGAAGGAGCCAACTTAATAGAATTGGATGTGAGACGCTGTAAATCGGGTGAGTTGGTAGTGGTCCATGACGCCGCAGCAGATAGAACCACCAATGGAAAGGGTTTGATCGCAGATCTGTCCCTAGAAGAGCTCAAAAGTTTAGACGCAGGAGGAGGAGAAAGAATCCCTACGCTTATCGAAGCGCTTGATTTGATCGGCAAGAGAGCAGCCGTGAACATTGAGATAAAGAGCAAAGAGGTGGCCCAGCCACTAGCGGGCCTCCTCGGCGAATATATATCGTCGAAAGGGTGGTCAGAGGAACTTTTCATTATCAGTTCATTCGACAGAAAAGAGTTTCACGAATTTTCGAGGCAAAATCCAGGTGCGCGTCTTAGTATCTTGGCGGGTAAGAACCCCCTGGATATCCTGCTGCGGGCAAGACGCTATAAGGCTTATTCGGTTCATCTCGCTAAACCGTATATGAAGAAGTGGATTATCAGATTTTTCCAAAAAAGGGGGTTCAAAGTGTTCACCTATACCCTCAACTCTATTTGGGATATAGGTAAAGCAAAGCAGATGGGGGTTGATGGTATCTTCTCAGATTTTCCCGGAAGGCTATAGTTCACCATCCTTGCCTTCAGCGGAGTTATCGCTAAACTTTAGATGCGCAGTATGCGCATGTCTATGGTGGGCGTAGCTCAATGGTAGAGCTCCAGTTTGTGGTACTGGCGGTTGCGGGTTCGAATCCCGTCGCTCACCCATCTGTTAATGGGTTTTGGTATAGAATATAGTCATGCTCCCAGAAAGATTTAGGGTCGCGGTTTCTGTTAATGTAATCTTCGAAAAGGAAGGCAAAGTGCTCTTGCTCCGTCGTGCAGGAACTGGATGGGCTGATGGGTCTTACACGTTGCCCGCTGGCCACATTAATGGAAACGAGAAACTTCGCGCAGCTGCTGTTAGAGAAAGCAGAGAAGAGGTTGGCGTAGATATCGAAGCAGAAGATCTACAATTAGTACACGTTATGCATCGTAGTGATAAAGAGGATGACCAAGAAAGACTAGATTTTTATTTCACTGTAAATAGGTGGAATGGTGACCCATATGTGGCAGAGCCGCATAAATCAGACGAGCTCGACTGGTTTTTGCTAGATGCGCTCCCAGAGAAAATTTTAAAGAATGCAAAACTTGTTTTGCAACTTTATAAAGACGAACTACTGAGCGAGGTTAACTGGTAAAACAGGTTGTAATCTCCTCCAGCCGCAAAAGTGAAGCACCGACCATATAGAATTGAAGCCAAGGTGTGGCTCTATCCCGGCGATACGCCTTGGCACTTCGTAACTATTCCCAAAAAAGAATCAATGGAGATTAAGGACAAGTTCTCACACGTGAAAAGAGGCTGGGGTTCGTTGCCTGTTAAAGTAACCACTGGCGACACATCTTGGAAAACTTCCATTTTCCCAGAGAGCAAAGAGGGGGCATATATCTTGCCAATGAAAGCCGAAGTGAGAAAGAAAGAGCAGATTAAGGTCGGAGATAGCATCAGCCTCACACTTGAGATAGAGGCCTAACCATGGTGCGCAAGCAAATGGAATATCGTAAGCCCAAACATCTGCCTACTTTAGTAGTTATGGGAATTGTTGTCGGGTCAGTAGGCCTTTTTGCATTGAGCAACTGGCAGAGCCCATCTGCTGTCTCCGGTGAGGAACTACTAAAGGATCAATCAAATCCAGAAGTACTAACTCACAAAGATGAATTTCGTAAACAGTACAATCCAGACGAGAAGACACTAAGGCCACTTTACGAGGAGTTTGTAGACCTAATTGGCGTCAACGGCATGCTCGACGTCATGGAAGAGCAGTATTGCCATGGGCAAGGACACGACTTAGGCAAGCTGGTTTTTGAAAGGACCAAAGACCTCTCAGCCTCTATGTATGTGTGTAGTAATAGATGTACGGCCGGTTGCATGCACGGCATCCTGATGGGCATGTTCGGCACCAAGGGTGAACATGTGTCTCTGGAGCGAGTGATTACGGAGGCCAAGGCAGTATGTTCGACCAAGGAGATAACATCAACTAACAAAGTAGGTGATTGCATCCACGGCGTAGGGCACGTCATATCAGAGCTCGTAGGTGGAGACATAGATACAGGTATTAAGTACTGCCAAGAGCTTAACCCAAGACCCTTTCAACACTTTTGCGCAACCGGAATCTTTATGCAGCGCGATTTAGATTTTGGCCTAGAAGATGCGGGGCGAGGGCACTTTCCATGCGATCAGTACCCCTTTTCAGCTGCCTGCTATAGGTACAAGGCTAAGTATCTAATCAGTCACGAGGTTGGTGAGCAGACCCAGATAGATGCCCTTATCAACATCTGCCTAGGGTTAGAAGGAACCAAGCGCTCTGGTTGCTTCCACGGGGCGGGGTTTACCTTTCTTCCATACTTACTAGACAATCCATCTGGCATTAACCACCTATGCGGGGCCGGAACTAAGGTGGATAGAACTCTCTGTATTGAGGGAGCTATAGAGACGTTGGCGGAGCACGATCCCGCAAAGGCGCGAGAGATATGCAACGAACTGCCTGATTTACGCGAACAATGCTTCTACTCGGCAGAACATGCCATGTTCTCGCTTGATAAAAGTTGGGAAGGATACTTTTGAGGGTCTAATATAGGATATGAATATGGCTAAAAAGAAGATTATATACCTACACGGCCGTCTGGGAGCTGGTAAAACTAGCACCGCTGACAAAGTCGCAGAATCTCTTGGGTATGAGCGTATGTCAGCAGGATACTTTTTCCGCCAAGAGGCAGAGGAGCGCAACATGTCCTTGGTGGAGCTTAATCAATACATTCAGAACGACCCATCTATTGATATTCAAGTTGATCAAAGACAGAAAGAGTATATTGAATCTCACAACGAAATAGTCTTTGATGGAAGACTCGGCTTTTATCTCGCCCCCAAGACCATCTTCAATATCTTCCTGGAGCTGGCACCAGAAATAGCAGCTCAGCGTATCTTAGCCGACCGGCTGAACAACCCCGGTCGAAAAACAGAGACTGCTGAAGACCTAGAAACGATGATCAAGGATCTTGAGGAGCGTACTGAGTTAGAGCGCAATAAGCTCGAACAGCTCTACGGCATCAAAAACTGTTTTGACCCCGATCACTTTGAACTTGTGGTTGATACTGAATTACATAACCTCGAGGAGGTGGCGGGTATTGTGGTAGACGAATTTAAGAAGTGGCTTGCCAGGTAGTAATTTAAGCCAGTAGTTTGCTATCATTTATCTTATGAGGAAAGGCTTATCAATAGGAGTGCTGATAGCCGTATCGGCCGTGCTTCTAGTAGGTTTCTTTTTCTATTCATACTACGGTCCAGGTGCCGTTAAGCGGGTTAACGATTTCGATTCTTGCGCAGCTGCTCCTGGAAGCGTGATTATGGAATCTTATCCAGAGCAGTGCCGCACTACCGACGGCAGGACCTTCGTCAACGAGAAACAGCAGGCAGAGATAGAGAAAAGCTATATCACTGATTGCAAAAGCGCAGGTGGCAGCTGGTTGCCTAAGTACGATGAGTGCGAGGGTGTATCAGAGAGTTGGTGCACTAGCGCTGGGGGAAGCTTTAATGAGTGTGAATCTGCCTGTAGGCATGATGCGCCAGGGACCCCTTGTATTCTCCTTTGTGTCCCAGTCTGCGCCTTCTAGGGGGCTGTAAGAGGCGTGCTGCACGGGCGTCTTAGATTTAAAGCCCATGAAGAGCGCAGACAAAAAGCAGACTTATAAATTCCCAAACGGCGTTTTGTTAGCGCCGGGGGCGGATATGATTTATCCACAGCCCTTCTCTGAAAAGAGGGCCAGCTTCCAGATGGCCGCAATAGCTTTTGCTTCCTTAGACAGCCTTAGTGAAAATCTCACAAAGCAGCAGGCAGAGGCGGAGCTTCTGTACATTCAGCTAAAGGATGCCAGCAGTCCCAGAGAAGAAGCTCTAATTCGCAAATCTGTGAGGGAACACCTCGCGGCTTTGTATAGTACCGCCGATAGCTACAAACGGATGATAATTAACCTCGCTTCACTAGACGCGTAAATCGAGCCTATAACGCCGCCAAGACTCCTTTCTTTGGGAGTCCTTTTATGGTGTAAAATGGTAGTAATTAAAGGTCGACTATAAGACTAAATAGGATGGATAAAAGCACTAAGAACATACTAACAGGCATAGTAGTAGTAGCTTTGATTGCAGCAGCAGCCTACTACTTCGCAGGCAATGGCAGCATCCCTCAGGAAGACTTTATGGAATTTGCCGTTGAAGAGGAGGATGGTCTGGTTTACTTAGTAGATAAAGGCACAGACGGGCGTGTCTCAGATGGTTTCCACTCGTTCAGGCAGCTTGATAACGACAGGATCGTAGGCATTCTGGGTGATAGCGAGTTCGCTATCGTTATCGAAGATGGTCAAGCCAAAACAGTCTCTCCTGGATTCGACAGGATTGAGGCTACTGAAAACGGCTTCCTCGGCGTTAAGAACGGCGTAGAGGTTGAGATTACCCTAGATGGACAAATTGACGCCCAGACTGCCGGCCAGCTGGACCTAGATGATTACGAAGAGACCCTAGCAGATCTTTTGGACGAAGATAGCAGCGATGAGATTGAGGTTGAGAGCATGGATGATGGAGAAGAGCTAGATGCAGCTGTTGAAGGCGAAGGTAACCTAGAGGGAACGACTCAGGTTGAGTAAACCGGAGGCCTCTGTAACAAAGACCGCCCTGGGCGGTCTTTGTTAATCCCTTTGTCCTCACGGAAACAGCTCAATTTTTGTTATAATGGCACCATGCAAGGATTCGTAGACTTTATTCGCGAGCAAGGGGTAATCGGCTTGGCCGTCGGCTTCATCTTAGGTGGAGCAGTTAGTAAGGTCGTTACGTCCCTGGTCGAGAACATAATTCAGCCCCTATTAGGCTCATTTCTGGGCAAAGCTGGTGGTCTGAATGAACTGGCAGTAGGTTCGATTACTTATGGAAAGTTTATAACTGCCTTTGTGGACTTTGTGGTTATAGCCGCCGTGGTCTATTTCGTATTTAGAGGGCTGGGCCTACATAAACTCGACAAGAAAAAGAACTAATAACCCAAACAGTGAACTTCATTGAAGCCATTATCTTGGGTATTGCCCAAGGGATATCAGAGTGGATTCCTATTAGCTCGGAGGGGCTTACTGTGCTTATAGGGGTAAACTTTTTCGATGGTATAAGCGCCACCGAGCTTATAAGACTCTCCTTATATCTACACCTAGGAACCTTCCTAGCCGCACTGCTGTATTTCCGCAAGGAGGTAGTGCACCTTCTAAAACAACTCCTTGCCTATCGCAAAGCCGACCAAGGCACTAAATCAACCCTGAACTTTTATCTTATCGCGACCGTTGTTAGCGGAGCGCTAGGATATGCCCTGATCAGAGGCGTAGAAGGTTTAGAAGGAGCCCTTGGTTCAACCAGCAAAGCGATAGTCATTGCTCTCGGAGTACTGCTTTTGATAACAGGAGCTTTTCAGCTGGGAAAGCGAGGAGTAGGGCGCCGCAAGGTAGCTGATGCAACCTTGACTGATAGCCTTTTGGCCGGCGTGGCTCAAGGGTTGGCGGTTCTGCCCGGGCTTTCACGCTCTGGCATGACTGTTGCCACCTTCCTCTTGCGCGATTTTGAGGACACACAATCACTCAAGATGAGCTTTATATTATCTTTGCCCATCGTGCTTGTCGGAAATGTTTTACTGAACACAACCAACTTCGCATTCACCGCCGAGCTTTTTGTAGCGCTGCTACTATCATTCCTCCTTGGTATCTCGACTATCCATGCCCTCCTCAAGTTTGCCAAGAAAATTCGCTTCGGCTGGTTCGTTATCTTTTTCGGCCTCTTGGTTCTAGGATCTGTTTTTGTCTAAAAAGCTAGGATGTGGAAGCAGCTATTTGAGCAAAGCAGAGCGCACTCCAGGGCAGTTTCTATATCCGCCTTTTTCTTGTGGGCGATCTTTATGGTTTTCACATCTCCTGCTATGGGTACCTTCTGGGCCACGCCAGTATTAGCGGTTGCCCATCTGATAAGTGCAGGAGGAATATACTTTGGATTTGTTAAGGATGCTTCTGGGAAGAGAACCGCTTTGGGCGTCATTTTGAGTATAGTCACTATGTTATACAACCTTAGCTTTGATACTCTCTACCTATTTGTATAGAGTAGCTTTGCTTGCCGGTCTTGGTACTGGTACGATTTAGGAGTGAAGCTACACTTAAAGTATCCCAATCTTTCCCTCCTTGGTTTATCCATAACGGCAGGGGCTCTCCTGGCCTACTTTGGAATCTTTGACAGGCTCTTTGGCAACCTAGGCGCCCTGGGCTATGTCGGGGCTTTGCTGGCAGGAGTGCTTTTTCCTATTACCTTCACTGCGCCCATAGCTGGGTTTGCTCTCTTCTACCTCGGTGGTCACTACCACGTAGGCGCTGTCACCGCCTTAGCTGCTGTGGGGGCTCTTTTTGGAGACTTGGTTATCTTCACCTTCGTTAAAGACAGGACTCTGGCAGAGATTGAGGCAATTCGTACTGAGTATAGGATAAATCCCCGCACCCACGACCACCATCGCCGCCATAAGGCTCTGGTACATCTTTTCAAATCAAAACCATTTCATGCCCTAGCGCTCTTT
>CAYMRK010000016.1:0-765 GCA_964392905.1 uncultured Candidatus Saccharibacteria bacterium
GCCACTTCCAGCGCCAGGTAAGAATATGCCGACCACAGCGCCACCTAATATATCGTTTACTTTTCAATAATCCATCTCAAACTCTAAGGGGGGAGGGGCGGTGCCTACGGAAAGAACAGCCCAACCCTGCTCTTTTGGTTTAACCGAGCCTAGGCCCAGCCCCGTAAGGACGGCAGCGTCCCCCCTTATCAAAAAATAAGAATCAGACTGGAATATCCCTTACTGAGATAGGTTCTTTTCCTCGATATAGGTTCTTTCCCTTTCTTTGCCGCCTGAGTGAGATTTTTTTAATCTTGCGGCCAGAAGTAGGCTTTCTCTTGCCGCGATTTGGGGAACCTCCCTCCTTGTCACCCAGGTGGGAGAGGCTTCTTCTGCTGCTCGCAAACAACCATAAGTACCCTCTCCCTGCTCTCAGCCCTCTTCTTTTCCCTCAGCCCTCACCAGCTTTCCTTGCCAAAGATTAACCTGCCTGTGCCTTTATTTGAACTGACGAGCGGGATATTCTTTTTCCTGCCCCCTTTCTCAGTCTCGGGGAGTCACACCCCGGCTAGCGCTTAGAGGAGTTCTATTTCCTTCCCCTGCTGCGATAGTTTCCTGTTGCCGTTGCAGGGAAACAGCTTTTTTAGGTAAACAAAACCAATACCAAAAAGCCGGGTAAGTAGGCGAGTGATGAGTTCCTGCTCACCCAACTTTTCGGTTCATCACTCTTTTCGGTATTCAGTTGTTAGGAAGAGGCAGGATTGGGCTGCTTCTTCCAGCCGCTTT
>CAYMRK010000016.1:865-2558 GCA_964392905.1 uncultured Candidatus Saccharibacteria bacterium
ACCGCTTTACCGCTTTACCGCTTTACCGCTTTACCGCTTTACCGCTTTACCGCTTTACCGCTTAGGCCCGGGCCTTAACTAACCTGGAAGGCGCCTTGCGCAAAGCACCTTCCCTATATAAGTACGCAAAGGGCGCTAATTATGGGAATCTCACTGGGGCTAAGTCCACCACACAGATACTCGTCAGTGACGGCTGCGGCTGCGTAGACGAGATCGCAATGGACCCCGTCCCGGTTGCAATCGTGGCGAGCCCCCTGCTGTTGAGGAAGTCTTTGTGGGTGGTGATCGTTGCTCGGTGATGCTTTGATCGGGAACTCGTTCACTTTTCCTCCCCTCGCCTAACGAGGCTTTTCCAGATTAGCTATCGCCGTGTCCGCGACTACGCGAGGATCACCTTCCGTCGGCATGCTGAGTAAGTTCAGCATCAATTTTAGTGCTGTGCGTTCAGCCTTCGCTCGGTGGATTTTACTACACGGGTCAGCCTTCTCTCGGTGGATTCTATTCTGCACAGAAGTGTCTGAAGAGCAATAGATGCTTGCCTTGCGTCTACTGTTACCGTCTTTCCCATTTTTGATTTTCCTCCCATTCGTTTTCGAGGCTTTTTCGTCCGCACCCGCGATCTTTACGGCATCGAGTGTAGGCAGTGAGGGCGTTTCTCCCTCACCCCCGTACCAACTCACGGCAGCAATTATCGCAGATGCCACTCCACAGAGTGCCGGGGGGTGCTGTGCGACAGATTAGACAAGTCCCTACCCGCTCAATGGTCGTCGAGGTGACCGATGCCCGCAGTACTTCACGGGTCGTAAAGAGGTGTACTGTCACCAACCTGAGCAACTGGTCGTAGACCTTTCTCACTATGTTATTCTCCTGCTCTTATAGTAGCAATCTTAAGGGGGATGGAACCCTACTCTTTGCCGAGCCCAGTAATTTCTCCCGTCGGAGGCTTACCAGCAATGTGCCTCCCCCCCCCCCACTATTAATTTCTATTAGTCAAAGGTGGGGTTCTTGGCTACCAAGGGAAGACAAGGGCACAAATTGAAGTGCCTTCCCCCGCAGGGGAAGGCACCGATACCGGGAATCCGGTATCCATTTAGAAGGGATATACGGGGGTGTATCCCGCGCACCCTCCATATTTACCCTACCCCATCCCCACTGCAATTGTCAAGCCATTAGTAACTGCCACTGGAACGCTTCCCGAGCGGCCTCGTGCATCTCAGTAGCCTTCTTGATCTTTGTCCAAGTGTCGTTGACTGCTTCCGCTGCATCTGCTAGTTCATTGATGGCCTTCCCGAAATCTATCGCGTGACTGGGGTTCTGTTTATGGCGCTCTCGTTCACTATTGTATGAGTCGAGTCGTTCTATATCGAACCTCCGCTCGTCACTAGGTAATCATTCCCCATCTGGCCATCGCTCGCCATCCAATTCTCAGCTGGAGTGTAAAACTGTGCACCATTTCCCAATCGTTTTCCAACGTCATGTCGCTCGCCAGACTCGTTCCATCCCTCATCCCGATATCGCGCACCACTCGCTCGCGTCCTTCACCCTCCCATCATTCATCAAGTCATTACCAGTTTTCACCTATTTGTCACTCACCATATTTCAACCACTCTTCATTAGGCTATCGTTCCCCGGCCCCCGGCTCCGGCCACTCGGCCACCAGTCCCCCGGCCCCGGCTCCGGCCACTCGGCCACC
>CAYMRK010000016.1:2658-7673 GCA_964392905.1 uncultured Candidatus Saccharibacteria bacterium
GCTCCGGCCACTCGGCCACCAGTCCCCCGGCCCCGGCTCCGGCCACTCGGCCACCGGTCCCCCGGCCCCCGGCTCCGGCCACTCGGCCACCGGTCCCCGGCCCCGGCCCCCGGCTCCGGCCACCGGTCCCCCGGCCCCGGCCCCCGGCTCCGGCCACTCGGCCACCACTTCATTAACGTTCTTCACCCGCTCGCCACTCACCTAATAGATAGCCGTTCTCTACTCTTCCACTACCCATCATAGGGCAGGTGTTCTTTAATCGATTGTATTAATACCCTTGAGCATCTCTAGTGCTGTGGCTACCTCGCGCTCGATTATCTTGGCTAGCCTTTTTGCCTCAGCTTTCGTGAGATCACGGCCAAGACGTTTACGTTCCTCTTGAGCTACTCGTGTTGCCTCCTTGAGCAATGCTAGTGTATAGGCTCTGGCGGCCTCGGTTTCTGACATCTTCATTTTATATCTTCGTCCCGTCTCCTTTTGGCAGGGGCCGAGGAATGTAAGAGTGCTGAGGGCCACCATATTCGATAATGTAGGGTTTTCGAGCCGGTATTGCCTCGCATTCGCACCACGCTTCCCAAAGGTGTGCCAAGAATACCTTAACTGTGTTCCACCGTGCCACACTGTCGATACGATGCGGAGGCCATTCTGTGTTACCCGCATGCTGCCTAATCAAACGCCCCTTCACCTGCTCATAGTGAGTGCGATAATAACCTCCCCCGCCGACACGTACAAATGATTGCCCTACCAGCCAGAGATTTCGGCGGAGCCGGGGGTGATACTCCAGCTTCCCACCACCCTTGCAGGCGCGTGGGAGCCGTGACTGACCCTCGATCTCGACGGGTGCAAGGCCAGCCGCCTTGTACCACGAACTAGGCCCCTTGTCGGGCAGCGGGGGCAGCAACAGCGCTAGGATCGAGGCAGCCAAGCCGGGGCCAATGCCCTTCACGTGGCGTAGCCAGTAGTTCCAGACCGGAATACTGCGCACTGCGGAAGCAAGCTCATTGTCAATTTCCTCTTCCAGTTTCAGAAGGGAATTGTGAACGTGTTCATAAAAGTCAGGGATTGGGGGGGGGGGTTGACTTCATCAACACCACGCGTCAGGGCACTTATCCGGTTACTTGCTTGGATGCGAGTTTTCTCTATTGATATTAAGGTTTGATAGAGGTTGCGTAACGTAGCTCTCCCGATTTCATCTTGAGGAACCATTTTTGATTTTACCCCCTTGTAAAAATCTTTTTGTAGCTTCCCAATGCTTCTCACCGGTAATAAGAAACGGAATAGCAAAAGAGACTAGCACGCCCCATCCTGCATCTACATCTCCATTTAGGTCATATGATACATACCAGCCAGGTTTTTCTTTCTTGATTCTGTCTGCCAGTTCTCGGGCTTCCTTTAAGATCATGTTTGCTTTCCTTGGTTCCTAGCCGTGGAGAGGGGCGACTTCTACTGGTTTCCCCTCAAAAGTATCGATAAATAAACGCGCAATCTGGATCATGTTCTTGGAGTAGAGACTTTCGGCAAACAGAGCAGACAACCCTCTCACTCAGCCATTTGCGTCGAATCGTGAACCAGAAACAATCCTTTTTGTGCTCTTCTTGAAGGGTATCCCATCCATAATGGTCCTCAGCGTCAGGAATGATTGTTGTAAGTCGTAGCTTAACGCCGCAGAAGAAACAGTTACCCTCACCTGCTACCTGATAATAACGAGTGCTAGCCAGTTCACAGCCGGGTTTGTGCTGTTCTCTGATTTTTTTCCAAGCCTCATCATCAGTAGGTGGATGTGAGACCGCATCTATCATGGAGTGGCAGCAAGCGCACACGAGTTTTGCCCCATTGCGGAACAAAAGCCAGTTGCAATCTGATTTGTGCTGTGTAGCGAAAGCTGCCCAAGCGTAATCATCAAGGGCGTCCGGTATTGCTTCTTTGTGCGGATACATACTGATAGGACTCTCACAATAAAAGCATTTACCCCCTGTACCACTTACCATATAAGCGCGGGAAGCGGCCCACGCGCAGGTTTCTCCGTGGGTTTCGATAATATTTTCCCATGCCGCATCATTCTCGAAATGTGGAACAGCCCCCACATCGTGAGTGAGTGAGCATTCGTGTTTTCCGATTGTTGGCTTTTCCATTAGTTTTCCTTTCCTTAAAAGAAGTTGCCATTAAGTTGTGCTGCCCCATCAATTATGCATCAGGGGGAAGTCATTTTTGTACTCCTTTCCCTATTTATTGGTAAGTTTTCTCATAGCTTTAGGGTATCCCCATTTGTTTAGCTCATGATTTCTTATACCTTTCTCGGTGCGCAGGGCAGAGCACGAAACGATAACGGTAGCCGTAATGGTTTAACTGCCCCGGCACTGCGTAAGCGGGGCCGGGTGCTGGTGCCACTTCTTTGCAAATCTGGCACCGAGTGAGGTCTGATATTCGGTATATCTCGCCGTTTGAAGTGGTCGCTATTGCGAAAAGGCGGTCCGAAAAGTATGGATCAGGTTCAAAGGGTCCAAAGAATCCCCGGATTGTCACTTCCTCACCCTCCCCAAGAAATACGTCGCGCACTTCTTGTCCTGTGCGTCCATGAATCTGGGTTGCATAGAAAACACCCTGCAATTTTACAGTAGTCACTTGATGTTCCCTCCTAACCATTCCCTCTTGGGGTTTTGGTTTTGTTTGAATACACATGATAAAGGTTTTTGGCCCCTGGAATCTTGAGTCGTACGGCTGTTTTCAAGCATTCAACTTTGTAGTGTGCCTCGCGCGCAATAACGTTATCAAAACCACACCTATGCCGTCGCCATAATCGCCATGCAACTTCATAGAAAGCAGACCCATGGCTTCTATCATCCCGTTTCTGCATTCTGATTACGTGGGCCAATTCGTGGAGCAACACGATTTTAGTTTCCCGCTTCTCATTACCGGCTGTGATACTGATCCAGTCATACCACGCCCTGCCTGAACTATGTAGGTAAGTAGGGGGAATATTAAAAGCAGCTCTAACAGTGGGGCTAACTTGCTGAGGAGGTGCATAAGCTACGCGCCATCGGATAGAAGGTACACGTACCCCCTCTTCTTGGCAAACTTGTTCACACAATTTGATGGCCCATGCCGGGGCACGTCCTCGCTTTTTGCTTGCTCGCATAAGTGGTGCTCCTTTCATATTCCTCATTTGGGGTAAGTGATACCGGGGTCTGCACAGATAGGATAACCCAAGACTGGTTGGTCTGTCAAGGGCACAGCCCCAGTGTCTCTGCCGCTACCCACTGGCACCAGCCTGCCTTGTCCCTTAGTTTTTTTGCGCAAGATGCGTTAGTGACCGGATCAAAAACATCTTTATTACCACATATCGAACTCCATGTAGAGGGGATGAATTGAAACAGGCCAGCGGCACCAGATGAATTATTTATGGCTCTCGGATTACCCCCACTTTCTAGCCTACAAACAGCAGCGGCGTGCTCGGCTTCGCTACCGAACCAGTGTCTTAGATAATTGGTAGAACAGAAATCCACATTAGTTATACTTTCCGCATACCTGGCGGCACGCAGCCATAGAGCATCCTCCACTTGGGTGTGTAAACTGTGCTCTCCCGTAGAGATAAGAACTAAGATAATGTTTATGAATGTGATCAATTTTCTTCTTTCTTCTATCCTTTCCTTTTGGTAAAGTCTTAATGTATCAAATTGTCGGAGGCAACATCTTTGGAGCGTGATCCTCACCCTGCCGAAGTTAGTAAGTGGGAGAAGGAAAGCTTACTGTCAGAGGCAGAACGTGAAAAGGTTCTTGTTGAGACAGTAAAACTCCAAGCCGAGGCCAAATATCAAGAAGCCCTTGCTAGGGAACAAATTGCCAAAGCAGCAGTTGCCGAATTAAACGAGGAGCGAGAGAGAGAGAAGCGCATTCGTGAATTGGCAACCAATGAGTACCACCACCTTTACACTTTCGTTGATTCTGTAAATGAGCGCTCTGTCAGAGAATGTATGGGCAAGTTAACTCAGTGGCACCGCCTTGATCCTGCTTGCAGCATAGAAATTATTTTCAACTCCCCTGGTGGGGAAGTGGTTAATGGCATGGCCTTATTTGATTTCATTATAGGACTGCGAGAAGAGGGTCACACCATCATCACTGCCGCACAAGGAATGGCCGCATCGATGGCAGGCATTTTACTCCAATCCGGGACTAAAAGAATTATGAGCAAGCAAAGCTGGCTCCTAATCCACCAAGCCTCGTTCGGCGCAATGGGCTCATTCGGTGAGGTTGAGGACCAGGTTCTTTGGGTGCGGAAGATTCAAGAGCGCATCCTAGATATTTTTGCAGATCGCGCGAAACATTCTAAGACCGATAGCCCAATAACCCGCGCCCAAATTAAAAAGAATTGGGAACGGCGCGATTGGTGGATATCTTCAGACGACGCTCTCAAACACGGGTTTGTAGATCAGATCGTTTCAGTTATATGAATCTCTGTGGCTTCAAGGCCCCCGAAGAAACGGCGGAGGGGGGTGTATCCTTCACTGCGTTTGAAGCAGGTAATTTAAATGATCCCCCCAATGCAGTTAGCAAACCCCTGATGTTTCGTGTACCCCCTTCTGATATTCTTTGGGAGGTGGGCAGTCCCGGTAGTGGTCTTACTGCTAGCCAGGTTCGATATGTCACCTTCGTTGCTCTCCAAGATTGGAGGGGCATAAAAGGAGTGCGCATCAGGCAGGCAGGGAAATATACTCCTAACCTATACGTGAATGTTGTGGACGGAGATGTTTGTGGATCATCACAGGCGCTTGGTTGCTACTCGTGGACTAGTTCTGGTAACGCAATAATCTCCATCCGCCGGGATAGGTGGGTAGATAGGGTATCTCCCTTGCTCACAATTGAGGTTCTGGTGCATGAGTTTGGGCATGCCCTCGGGTTCTTAGATATGTATAAAGAGTATACCTGCTCTGGAGAACCATTAGGAGGCAAGGAATATATAGGATCGATGGGTTTTGCAGAAGGATCAGCAGACAGACTCGGTGGCCGCCCAAGTATTA
>CAYMRK010000017.1:0-7605 GCA_964392905.1 uncultured Candidatus Saccharibacteria bacterium
TGAAATTCCCAGTTCCCACACGTTATACCCCAAGGGATAACAATAAGGCTATCACACAGCTACTCCTGTGTATACAAGAGGTCTGGGGTGGTCTGAAGGAACTGAAGAACGAGCTCACTACAGCTCAGACGGAACTTCAGGACTACGTTAACCAAGCGATAGCTGCGGTCTTTGAGTTCAGCGGGACTGCTGTAGCCACATGGTCTACTTCGGTCTCTGCTGGAGGCGAGACGCTGGCTACACCCTATAGTTTTACTCGGGGACTGCTGATGGTCGGTGGTTCCCTGTATAACCTTAGTGACCCAGCCCATGTAACCCTTGATAACACAGGGGCCAATACTATTATCAAGTTCAATAAGCCTATGGTGGCCGATATGGACGCTATACTTATTGTTCTATAAGTTATAACTTACCTTAAGGAGTTCTCCGTAATGAAGAAGTATCTGTATTCTATGATCTTTGCGCTTATGGCTATCGCTGCTGTGTCGTTCGCTGGTTCTATCACAGTGCAGGACAATGGCCCAACCACGCCTACCACTGACATTCGCGTGTTCTCTGCTGATGCAATTAGTGTGCTGATGATTGACGAAGTGGCCGCTACTGCGTCCCTTAGTCTGACCCCGTCAGCCGCGGGCATTCTCAAGCTTGAGTTCTGCCAAGGAGACGATGCCCTGTACCTGTCGTACACTGACTCCGCTGGTGCCAACTTTGTGGCCTCTATTAGCTTCACAGCGCAGTAAAGCAAGAGGACTCCGGGGGAAACCTCGGAGTCCCTTCCACCTAATGAGACAATCGACTGGTACGAACACGAGAATAAATAAAGGAGACTCTAATGTTAAAAAGAATTCTACTGATAGCTATGGTGCTTACCTTTTTAACTTCAGCTGGTTCGTCCCAGACACTGAAGACTATAGACTACACCACGGCTACCCCAACTGAAGTTCTCAAGACTGTTGATCCAAGTAAGACACCTTGGCTTGCAGTCATCGAGGCTATCGAAGGCATTGGTACCTATGAAGCCAGCGGTACTATGGTAGTCATCGGTACTCCCCCAAACATCAACAGAACTGATGTGTCTAGTGTTGCTACGGACACCGAGACCTGGGTGACACCTCTGGTTAATCGCAAGAGCATTAGTCTCTTTAACCACAGCGACTCTTGTATTCTGTGGGTATCGCTGGATGCTGATGCTGCCAGCGCTACTGTAGGCCTGTGCACTCCGGTGGGGCCCTTTGGGGCTATCTCTCTTGAGCTTGACGACAGTATTAACGTGTCATTCATCGCTAGTGAAGTCTTTGATATCACAGTCTATCAAGATGGTTATTAGGAGTAACAACAATGAGAAAACTATTGATCCTTCTTTTAGTTCTGTGGGCATCAACAGTATGCGCTCAGGTACAGGTGTCGTCCCCGTTTGACCCGGGGGCAGCACGCAAAGACTTTTCTAATGTGTCTCGGGCTGTGGGGCTTTCGGCCTTGGGCTTGGATCTTCGATTAGACACCGTAAACGCCAGCTTTACCGGCGACATCGACGTGACCGGTGACGTGGGTGCTGCTACTGTCAACGGCGTTGCACCGCTGACGGCTGCTGAGAAAACACAGGCGCTCGTTGGTAGTTCTACGGTTGATTTCTCGGCGAAAGCGCTTACCGTGGCAAGTTTTAGTTATTTTGGCGAGCTATCTACAGGGATAAAAATGAAGGTTTTATCTGGGACAACGGCGGGAACAGAGGGAGCTACTGTTACGGTAGCACACGGACTAACGGGTGATAAGATTCTATGTTTCATTAGTAAAGTTGCATCATCATCTAACATGGGATTTCCTCATTCATACGGAGCGCCTTTCGACTATTCTGTTTACCATAACGCAACCAATTTTGCCGTTACAAATACATCTGGAGCAAGTTCCAACATTCTTAGCGTGCCATTCAAAATAACTGTATTTTACTTGGAGTAAATATTATGAATAAATATATAAAGATTAAATCGCTAATAGTATTATTCTTAATAATGCTTCCTTTTGTGGCACTTTGCCAGACAAGACCTCATATCACTCAAATATTGCCGGTGCCAACTATAGACGATTTGCGCAAATTACGCCCTAGCGTTAATGGACAATGGGCTTTTGTAGCGGGACATACTGCGGTCGGGGATTCAGGAGGTGGGGACTTTTTATGGGATGAGACGTCTACCGCCGATGATGATAACGGTATGGTTATAGGGTCTACCTCTGGAACTGGCCGCTGGCTTCGTCAGATTCAAGGGGATATTCCAGTGGCAGCATTTGGGGTATTTCCAAATAACGGGAATGTCTCTACCGCTGTTAATTCAGCCATAGAATCCATAGGCTCTGGCGCTACCTTATTGTTTGGAGAGGCAGATATTTATCAAATGGATGCGCCATTGGTAATTTCTAATGCTGTAAACATAAAAGGAGTCTCCCCGGGAGTTCCGCAGCCCACAATTAGCGGAGGAACAATTTTAGACTTTTCTAATGCATCTGCTGGCATAATTTTTAATTCGTCCTATGGTGGATTGGCTAATATAAATATATCTGGTGGAGTTATTCAAGCGGATAGGATGTTAGTATCTCCCGATACGCAGACATACGGAAAAATCGGGATTTTGTTCGAGAGGTCTGCATCGATAACTCTCGGCGGCTCTTGCATTTCTAATGTTGGGGTGACAGGGTTTGGAACTGGAGCGCTATTTACGCACGAGACACTAGGCACTTATGGCGGCTCTTATTGGAGTATAGACGGCATTAGATTCAGAGCAAATGGAGCGGCCTTAGTCATAGATAGTTATATAACAGATTTGCGCTTGAGCAATATACATAATAGCAGCAATGACAATTATGATTTATGGGTATCTTCCACCGGAGGATACCAGAATGTAATGTTCGTTAATTCTTTATTTGAGCAGGCAGGCCAAACTGGAAATTTTGATTATGTTAGCGCGGCGACCGGAACATGGGAAGACGTGGGTTTATTTATAGGTGAAAATTCTAAGGTAAATTTTACAAACTGTTATTTTGAGGGAACCAAGTTATTTGTTGGTAGAACCTCTTCTGTAAGGTTTAGCGGTGGACATTTTCACTCAAACTGTTCTGCATTTGGATTTGGTGCAGCCATAGGTTTGGAAACCATTTTGGGAAAAGCCCTTGAGATGCCACTACCCAACTTGAATACCTGGGCAATAAATACATCCACAGATACAACTCTATTATCGTCTTCTACTAAGTTTCTTTATTCCAAATACGATGCTGCAGCGGTTAAATTAATCAGTAGTGCTACTGATATTACTACGCTTACCGCTCCCTGGCAATTTGTTCCGACTGGAGCCAGTGATTATAGACAGGCATTAGGCAATTCTTCTTTCGGATTATTAGAAATATCTTATTTGGTAGCGTCTCCAACAGAGCATATACCGGGGGCATTTTTTGGCTCTCTTGCATTAGCAGACGGTACTACTTCAAGCCCACAAATTACTGCTACGCGAGATTTCCGAGGCTATGGAGATTATAATAATGGTTGGGTTACGGCATGGGCGCTAGATTACTACCGGCGCGGGGCGCCTTATGGAACATTGGGAGAACCATATAAAGCATATCGGGCTACTTTCATAATTTCTAATGGTTATTATGGTGTCTTAGATTTTTCTACAGTGAACTTAAATATGATAATTGGCCAACCCCGCATGACTTTGTTCTTACAACCATAATAAGGAGGACAGTTAATGAAAAAACTCTTAACATTTCTTTTCGTTCTCACCGTTTCGATCCTCAGCGCTCAGGAGCTTACCGCCGACACACCTGCTGTTGCTGCGGGTATCGGCTGGTCGGCAGAACTTCTCAAGATAGTTCTCAGCGTGCTCGGCATGGTGCTAATGCGCGTGGCGGCACAAGCAATACCGCTGCTTAACGCATGGCTTAAGCAAGTGATGCACTTTCGCGGCGCAGGCGTTGTGGCCGATGCCCTGACACAGGCTATCGCAGAGATGAGCGATGAGCTGCAAAAAGCGTTGGCCGATGGCAAGATTGACGCCGCTGAGAAAGCTGCTCTGATGCTCAAGGCTCGCACTATAGCTGCCGATAAGCTGCAACGCATGAGCGGGTTCTACAAGGCCGATCTGCACAAGTGGATTGATGAGCAGCTGAACGTCGCACTTTCAAAAGCCCTTGCGCGTATCTCGGTTTAACGCAATTCAAGTTTGCGAAACCGCTGATTGTAAGGCGCTTCGGGCCGGTGTCGATTGGTTGGAATAAGCGAGAATACGCAATATGGGCAGATTGGAGATTCTAGCATGAGAATAGCGATAGACTGTGAATTTAATGAATTTGGCGGCGAACTAATTTCTATGGGTTTAGTCGCCGAAGATGGCAGAGAATGGTATGAAGCCTTGCCATGTCCGAACCCTGGGAAATGGGTGGAGGATCATGTAATACCTATTCTCGGAAGAAAGCCTATTTCTAAAGAACAATTTCAGGCGCGCTTGTGCTGCTGGTCTTAATTCGGGAGCTCAGATGAGCATCCTCCAGTTCCTATGGAAACAAAAGTACCGCGTAGACAAGGGATACCAGTTGGTGTCTCTTGTCAACCTCGGACTTCTTCTATCCCAAAGCGAGGTACTCAAGGGCTACCTCGGAATCTCAACCACAACCCTCATCATCCTAGGTATGCCTTTGGCCCTCCTGAGCGTATGGAGCTTCGGCTATATCATGAGTTGTCCTATGGCTCAGGTGGCCGAGGATCGTGCGAATGCTGAGGTCTCTCAGATGCGGAGAGACCTTGATGAAGTCCTACGAAGACTACGGAGAATAACTAATGAATACAATCTTGAAGTTGCTGAAAAGAATCCTCGGATTCCCAAACACAGAAGTCCGTGAGGAACCTTACGTCGCTATGCGTGAGTCACGTGACTGTCATGTGGCAGCTGTGGCTACAGCTTGCGACGTAAGCTACGACACCGCACGCAAGGCTCTCTGGCATTGGGATCTACCATTTTGGCTGGAGTCTCCGATCTTTAGTAATCCTTGGAATGTCAAACGAGCTATTGAGAGCCTCGGCTTCGAGGTAGACGAAAGTTTAACTGTGGAAGACCTTATCAAAAATAAGGCTCCAACGAAGCGTGTGATTGTCCTTGTGCACAACCCTGAGTCTTGGCTCTCAGCTCTCTGGATGCAGCACTGGGTGGTTTGGTTTGGAAAGACCGAGGCCGGACACCGGGTGCACTGGGGCAAGTCTAGTACTTCCTTGGTTCTCAAGTCTGATGACGAGATGAGAGCCTTCGTTAATACCGGGTGGCCCACTAAGATCTTCTGTGTAAAAAGGAGAGACTAATGGACGCCTGTCCTTATCATAAAGACCACGACACTAGAATTAACCGTCTGGAGACTATTGTGCAGAAGTTAGAAGACCAACGAATTAACCCCGGCTTTTGGCTCGGGCTGTTCTCCTTTATGGGAATTATCTTTAGTACAGTGGGCAATCTCCTTGGACAATACATAAGTGCTTTTGTCAAATAGGAGGGCCGTGGTGAAGACTTAAGGCTGTCTTTAGGGTAAACCTACCCAAGGCATCTTAAGTCTTCACCACGGGGCTCCTAGGTGGCAAGAAAAGGATTTCTATGGATGACTATAAGCAGAAACTTGATGCTCAACTGAACCTTCTTCAGATTGAAGTTGTTAAACAGTTGGTTGAGCAAGTGAAGGCTGGAGAGAACCTAAGGGCAGCTATCGACTTCCTCAGGCTCCACAGACGCAGTGTACCTGAGAGTGCTGTGCTTGGGTCAAGTAAAGATCCCACAGACTACTTCGATAGTCTCATAGAGGATCTTCAGATAGACAAAGTGAAACAACCAAGGAGATAACTGTGGCTACACCTACCTATAAAGAAATGCTGCAGGACTTTAAGATATACCTTAGAGTCAAGTGGCATTGGCTTGGACTTCCTCCACCTACGGAGATACAGTATGAAGCAGCGGATTATCTTCAGCATGGAGGCGACCGAAAGATCCTCAAGGGCTTTCGTGGTCTAGCGAAGTCGTGGATAACCGCGAGCTACTGTGAGTGGCTATGGCTACGCAATAGAGACTTTCGTGTTCTATTGGTCTCTGGTAACCAGCGTAAGGCCGATGAGATCACACTCTTTATCCGCAGATGTATTGATGAGTTCCCAGTACTTGAGCCTTTACGCTGGGCTGACTGGGAGAAACAACATGTGCGCTGGGGTATCCAACAGTTTAACATAAAGGGCGCACCTCCTGACATTGCGCCCTCATGTAAGGCGAGTTCTATTGAGTCCATGCTTGTAGGCTCTCGTGCTCATAAGATCATCGGTGATGACATTGAGACCCCTGACAACTCAAACACTGTCGATGCACGCACTAGACTTTTGTCACAGATCGGCGAGTTCGAGAGTATCCTGCTCCCTGGTGGGGAGGTCGCACTCTTGGGTACTCCTCAGTCTGAAGAGAGTGTCTACAATGAGATTGAAAGCCGTGGATACTCTAGTATGGTCTGGCCCATTAGGGTGCCTACTGAGGCTGAACGTGGGATCTACAAGGATCGCCTGTCGCCTAAGATACAGAAGATGTTTGACCTTGGGCTCTACGGTGAACCCACAGAACCCGCGAGATTCTCCGAAGACATCCTCCTCCAGAAGGAAGCAGGGATGACTAAGGCTGCTTGGCGTCTACAGATGATGCTAGACACAAGTTTGGCTGACGCTGATAGGTACCCCCTGAAGCTTAATGACCTGATCGTGTCGTCTCTGGATTCCACTACGGCTCCCATGACCATTGTCTGGAGTGGCAATGAGAAGCACAGGGTTCCCTCGTTACCTCTATTGGGATTCACTGGTGACTATCCCGTGAATCCGATGTTCATTAGTGACGACTGGAAAGCTTACGATCGTAAGTATATGTTCATAGATCCTTCGGGCCGTGGAGACAATGAGACCGCTTGGTTCATCTTCGGAACTCTGGCCGGTAGATTCTACGTGCTAGACTTTGGTGGAACCACCGATGGCTACTCCGAGACTTCCTTGGATCTATTGATTGGTAAAGCTATGACCTATGGAGTAAACGAAATAGCCTATGAAGATAACTTTGGTGATGGAATGTTTGGGGCAATCCTCTTGTCTCGAATGAAGCTGGTGTACCAGTGTGCCATTACTGGAGTCCACTCCGTGGGACAAAAAGAACGAAGGATCATTGATACCTTAGAACCTGTGCTCCGTAGTCACAAGCTCGTGATAGACCAGAGTGCAATGGAACGAGATGCAGCTATTGAAGACAAACGTTACACCTTGGGCCACCAGCTCACACGTATTACCTATGAGCGTGGGTGTCTTAAGTGGGACGACAGACTCGATTGTCTGGCTGGAGGAGTCCGCCATGCCCAGCAGGTCGCTGGTACTAACTCAAAGGAAGCTTTAGACACAGCAAAGCGCAAGGAACTTGAAGCGTCTCTGGACGCTCTCCTAAGAGACAGTAAGGTCTTCAGCTTTTCCACTGGAGAAAAGATGAACCTTGGAGACAAGATCATAAGAAACAAAAGGCTCTTCTTGAAACGAAAGGGGTAACTCATGGATAAAGTAATTGT
>CAYMRK010000018.1:0-7604 GCA_964392905.1 uncultured Candidatus Saccharibacteria bacterium
AACGCCTACACCGAGCAGTAAAAACAAAAATAGCGAGAGCAGTAAGTAGTCTACGTTCCTAGAGGAGCGCCTAGCCATATTAGTACTTCATACGCCTTATAACTTGCCCTTTGAGCCTCTCCTGCCCCCATATCTCGCCTGCCAAGATGGTCTCTCGTATACCGTAGTCATCCTTGCCTAGTAGAACCAAATCTGCGGGCCTCCCCTCCTCCAGTACTCCCCGCTCCGGAATATTGAAATACTTAGCAACATTCATGGTCACTTTAGCCACCGCTTCCTCAATAGACACCAACCCCTCGCTCATAACAGTCCTGAAGTATTGGGGAAAAGCGCTCAGCGCCTCTTCGTTAACTCCCGCCCCCCCGCCGGTTCTCAACCCGTCGCTGTTGGACGTTAGCAAAGCGGCCTTTTCCGACAAGGCTCCCCTGCGCAGGGTATCGTTTATATTCTCATATATTAAAGTGGCCTTAAGCCCACTTTGCTCCATCAAGCGCAGCATCGCCTCTATATAGCTGCTATCCCAGTTATTAGCTATCTCCACTACCGTCTTTCCGGCAAGGTAGTGCCTGGTAGGAGCGCTACCAACCCTCACGTTCCTAAAATCAACTCCCTGCCACTCCCCTTTAGCCGCATTGCGATATTTGACTTGAGAGAGCTTGTGCAAAGCCTCCTGAGCGCTCATGTGCTTAAGAGACTCCGGCAGGAAGTCTCTGATGTGCACTTCGCTGACCGAGTGGGGCTGAACTATAAATCTGTATAAGTCATGCTTCTCGTTAGCCTTGTTGATCAAGGCCAGGGCATCCTTAAACTCCTTGCTCAACCCTTTGGCTGGAGTTAAGCCGTCGATAACCACCCTCGCCTTGGAGCCCTTGGACGCTTCTAATACATCCTTAACTGCTTTCGTGTATTGACCACTGATGCGAACGACGCAAACCGCCCCCTGTTCTCCAGTTAACCGAATTAACTCGTTTAGCTCTTTGTGGCTTCCCATCAAGCCCATATCACAGGAGACGCCTAACGCGCCCTGCCTGATGGCATCTTTGAGCACCTTGTGCAACACCTTAGCCTCTTTTTGATGCAGAACCTTTCTGCCCCCGTTTATGTCTCCACGAACATTTGCATATCCAACGAGCGTAGCGAAATTGATACCTAGTCTAAAGCGCCTCAACTCATCAAGAAACTCCCGCATGGTGTTCCAGTTAGTGTTGAGCCCAGACTTGTCGGCAAAACGGTGCACCGACTCTACCCAACCGTACACAACAGGTGCTAGCGAAAAGCCTTGTTGACCGCCGATAGCGGTGGTTATCCCCTGCTCCAAGAAGACACCCTGCTCGCGATCGCTAAAGATACTGAGTGATTGGTCAGACCTGCTATGAGGATCAATGAAGCCTGGCGCAAGATAGTGCCCAAGGCCCTCCAGAACTTGGTCTGCCTTTCTGCCTCTAATTTCTCCTATGGAAGAGATCAAACCGCCCTGCACTAAGACGTCTGCCTTAAACGGCTCCTTTGCAGTGCCGTCTATAACTTGAACTCCCTTAATTAGAAGGCTCATTAGCTCAATTATAAACCACAACGAGCCTTAGCTCGAAGCCTTCTGTTAGACAACCAATCTGTCGAGGAAGAATACGACCAGTGCGGCCCCTACTCCAACTACCGATATTATCCAAAACCTCATTGTGATTTGGCTCTCCGGCCAGCCCAGCGCTTCGAAGTGATGATGAATAGGCGTAGAGAGGAATATCTTACGGTTAAAGAGCTTCTTGCTGATCATTTGTACAATAACTGAGACTGACTCCACCACCGGCACAATCGCAAAAAGCGGAAGCAGAAAGACAGTATTGGTGAGCATGGTAATAACACCAATGGTGATACCAAGCGCCATCGCTCCTGTATCACCCATGAAGAACTTTGCCGGATATATATTGAACCACAAAAAGGCAAGTAAAGACCCGAGGATTACTCCAATCATGGCCGCCAGGTCATACCTGCCCAGAGCAAAGGCCACAACACCCAAGGCTACGTATATGAACAGTGAAACGCCTCCCCACAAGCCGTCTAGCCCGTCGGTGATGTCGCCTGAGAAGGCGCTCGCCACGATAATGAACATGAATATAGGTATGTACCACAAACCGATCTCAAAGTTTCCAAAGAAAGGTACGTGGATGAGTTGCCAGTCTAACTTGGTAGTGAACCACCAAGCACCTACTACCGATATGAGAAAATAGATCGTTAGCTTGTGCGATATCTTTAACCCTCCTCCCTTGTCGCCAAGCCTCATAACGCCCATCACGTCATCAAAAAGCCCCAACAGGGCTGCAATTACAAACGCGGCCAGGGGCAAGAAGGTCTGAGCGCGATCTACGAAGCTAAGATACCCCCAGAAACCGTCATAGAAGTGCTCCAGCAGCCAGAAAGATCCTGTGACTATGATCAACGTGAGCCAAATGGTAATACCTCCCATGGTGGGGGTACCCTCCTTCTTCTTGTGTAGACTCGAAAAAATAGGGCTCTCTTCAGAAACCCTAATTTGCTTGCCTGCTCCGATTCGCCTGAGCCCCTTGAGTACAATTGGAGCCAGGGTGAAAGCCACCACGAAAGAGATAATGGATACGGTTACGATTCTTATGGCCTCTATCATCATATTCCCTGAAGAATCTTTTGTGTCTCCGCAAAGCGTTCCTTTGAGCCAAGCACTATAACTACAACCGGCTCGCTGAATCCACTCACCCGAAAGATCGACACCAAGTTACTATCCGCCTCGGGCAAAGTTCCTGTCTTGCCGCCCAAGAAGTCACTTCTGCCGGAGAACTGATTGATGTTTATCAATTGTCTAGCCACACCGGTGTTAGTGTCAACGATTAAATCTGTGGATTGTCGAGTAATACGAAAGAACTCTTCATTCTCACTCCAGATATAACGCACTAACTTCACAAGGTCTTCCACAGTCGACTGGTTTTGCACCGAAAGCCCAGTCGGCTCAACGAAATAACTGTCATTCATCCCCGCAGCCTGCGCTACTGCATTCATCTCTGCCACAAACCTATCTTCACCATAATTTTGAGCCAGAGCTGAAGCAGCGTCGTTACTCGATACCACCAGCATCGCTTTAACTAAATCCCGCACCAAAAAGAGCTCGCCCAACTTGAATTCCCCCGAATCCCCTACAGTATCAATAGCTCGTTGGCTCATAACCACTGCTTGGTTTGGGTCCATCAGGGTCTCTGCAACATAGGCAGACAAAAGCTTCGTAATAGAGGCGATTGGCCAACGCTTATCTACCTTCCAGCCACTTAGCTGTTGACCGCTCATCAAGTACGCACCCGCTGCCACCGCCGGCTTAGGCTCACTCGCAACTGGCCCCTCGTCTCCTGATTCTCGTGGAACTTGGGCGTCCGCCACTAGACTAGTCTGATCGGTTTCAGGCGCATTACTAATCTCGGCTACGGGTTCAATAGGAAGAGGAGTTTGGTTGCTCATTGCAAAAGCTATACCCAAAACAACCACTAAGGTTAGGCCGGTCAAAAAAGTTATAGTTCTACTCTTCAGCTTCATTGTTGTTTAAGGTTTGAGCTAGGCTCGCATACTTATCATACTCAGGAAGCTCAGCTGTTGAAGCGACTCCCATGTGTTTGAGAAAATCGAATGTTACCTGATACACGTACCCGCCAGTGTGCTTGGTATCGCCTTTGCGCTCAACCAAACCTCTAACCATCAAGTTGCGCAGCATAAAGGCGCAGTTAACACCACGAATGTATTCGATGAGGGCTCTGGTACAGGGCCCCAGGTACGCAATGATGGTGAGGGTCTCGAGCGCAGCCGGCGTAAGCTTGGTGTCTAACTCCTCTTTAACTAACTTGCCCACCAAATCCGACAGTTCGGGAGCGGTAACTAATTGAACCTCGTCCTTGCCAACAACTAGATCTAGCCCCCGGGTATCGCTCTGTAATGATTCCCTAAGTTCTCCCAGCGCCTCTCCAATCTGCTTCTCGCTTGCTTTAGTAAGACTCGCAAGCTTCTTCAGTGGAACCGGCTCGCCGTGGACGAAAAGTACGGCCTCTATGCGGGCCTGTAAATTCTTGTTTCGCTCAGCCATTAGCGCTAACTATCTTAATCTCTGCAAATAGATCGTCCTGCTCTATGGCAATATCGGCATCTTTTAATAAATGCAGAAGGGCAAGAAACATAACCACCACCTCGGGCTTCTCCTTCCCCCGGCTTAAATCAGAAAAACTAGCCCTTACCTTATCAGCTACCCAACCAACTAGTTCTTTAATCTTCTCCTCTAGGCTTACCATCGTCACCTCTTTCTCTTCTATCTTCTGCAACTCCACTAACCCTTCGGCTAACTCACTTATATACCCGTGCAGTTCTTTAGGAGACACTTTTTGTGAAAGATAAAAGCCTTCCGGGATATCACTCAAGAACGGCTTGCCATATGAGACATATTGGCCCCAAAGCTCATCTATAACCTTCTCCCCTTCTCTGAGCTCGCGGTATAGCTTCAAACGTGTCTCTAGCTCAGCCATATCACGCTCCTCCTCCTCGGAGACAGCCAGATGCGGCAAAAGGGCGTGGGACTTTATGAGGATGAGCTTAGCAGCGACCACAACGAAGTCAGCTAACTCTCGATGACCCACCCTCCCCTCAAGCTTCTCCATATAGCCAAGAAAATCGGCCGTTACCTCAGCCAGGTTAAGCCGGGTAATCTCCAGCTCCTTCTCTTCAATTAGCTCTAAAAGTTTCTCGAGTGGTCCTTTAAAATCTGCTATCTCTAATTCGTATCCAGAAGATGTTTGCGTATCCATTAGTACTTTTGGCTTTGTATTCCATTCTAGTCCAACACCCCCTATAATTAAAGCGATTTTTGCCTCATGGCCCTAGCTATATACAGGAAATACAGACCTAAGACTCTCTCTGACCTAATGGGTCAAGAGTTGGTTGTGGACGTGATCGGCAATGCAGCCCGCACTGACAAGATCAGCCACGCCTATCTCTTCTACGGCCCCCGCGGAACTGGCAAAACGACGGCCGCCCGCATTCTTGCCAAAATCGCAAACTGCGAAACCAGAGCAACCGATGCCGCCTTTCGTAAAAAGGGTGAGCCCTGCAATAAGTGTCGTCCCTGCACCGAGATCGATGAGGGCAGAGCTCTTGATGTAGTGGAGCTCGATGCCGCTTCTAATACTGGAGTTGATGACATAAGAGACCTCAGAGAAGGCATCAGACTCTCCCCCACTTCATACAGATATAAAGTCTTTATCATCGACGAGGCGCACCGTCTCAGCAAAAATGCATTCGACGCTCTCCTTAAAACCCTTGAAGAACCTCCCGCTCACGCCGTATTTATTCTCGCCACTACTGAAGCTGACAAAGTTCCAGCAACCATCACCTCCCGCACTCAGCGCTTTCACTTCCGCCGCCTGCCTGTACAGTTAATCCTGGAGAAGCTCCAAAAGATTACTAAGGAAGAAAAGCTAAAGGTTGATACTGACGCCCTAGAGCTCATAGCTACCGCCTCCGAAGGAAGCTTTAGAGACGCTGAATCTCTTCTTGAACAAGTAATCAGCATGGGCGAGGGCATGTCCCTTGAGGCTGTAGAGAGAGTCCTGGGCAAGGTTGGCTTTGTGCGCACCAATACTCTCACTAAATACCTACTCGACAGAGATCTCTCCGCCTCCCTTGAATACCTTATGGAAATTAACGAAGCCGGCTTTAATCTAGTGCAATTAACAAAAGACCTTATCCACCACCTCCGCCGCGTCCTAGCCTACAAGTTTGACCCGAAGGTCGAGGAGTACTTCAAGCGGGAAATGACCGCTGACGAAATGGAGGAAGTAAGAAAGCTGGCCGCCAGCATAGCTAACCCCGACAAAGCTATCGAGCTGACTAAATCCCTTATTAGAGCATATTCGCAGATGCGTTACTCGCCTTTTGCAATAGTACCCCTAGAAATCGCCATTATAGAAAGCCTTAAGTAAGCATATATCTTTGACGCAACGGCTATTTTGTGTTATTTTCCCTCAACGCGAAGTACCCGAACAACTGAACAAGAAAGTGAGGTAGCGTCGTGCTGAAAATCATGAAGTTTGGCGCTACCGTTTTGCGGAGCGACAAAGACGTTCCTGCGATTGCGGACCGAATCCGCGAGGAAGTTGCCAAAGGCTGGTCAATAGTCGTGGTAGTCACTGCCACCCAGGAGACCACCAGACGCCTCAGGGAGTTGGCTGGGCAGGTCAGCCCTAACCCATACAACCACCAAAGAGCTCTCGATGTTCTACTCACCTCGGGTGAACGCATGTCGATAGCTCTGCTGGCTATGGCCCTCAAAGATAGGGGCGTTGAAGCCTCAAGTCTGCAGGGACTCCAGGCCGGGGTGGAAACTGACGCCGAGTACGGACGGGCAAGCATTCTTCGAGTCGACCCAGAGGTTGCCAAGCGCGAACTACTCGCGGGCGCAGTGCCTGTGATTGCCGGCTTCCAAGGCGGAGTTCCCTCCTCCGAGGAAGAAACCAGCCTGGGTCGCGGTGGAGCTGACCTCATTGCGGTGGCAATGGCAGTTGCCTTGAAGCAAACCGGCATGGAGGTTGACGTTTGCGAGATATACACGGACGTCGACGGTGTCTACACCGCCGATCCCAAGGTGGTGCAAGAGGCAAGACGGAACCTGGTGATTGATTTCGCAGAGATGCTTGAGATCACCGGTAGTGGGCAGCACCTACTCTCCGAAAGGACTGTCGCCCTGGCCATGCGGGAGAACATCCCCATCAGGGTGATGGCTATGGATGGCCAAGGTGGCACCCTGATTCAGAAAGGAGGCTCTGTGGAGCGCACCGTGATCGAGAGCGTCGCAATCGAGAATCAGGCTCTCATAAGCCTCCCTCGAGCCGACGTCACCTATCAACCCCGGCATCGTCTGTTCGGAGCCCTGGCTCAGGTCGGTATCGTGGTGGACAACATCGCGCAGACCAAGCCCAAGGAGAGGCGTATCGATCTGGACTGGACGGTCTCCACCGTGCAGGCAGACAAAGCCCTGCAAGTGGCGGAGCGGATGGCTCCCCTGCTCGACGCAGACAGCCCCTCGCTCTACCACTCCGGCATCGCGAAACTGAAGGTGGTCGGCTCCGGCCTAAATCTTCAGGAAGGCATCGTTGCACCCGTGTTCAGGGCCCTCGAGACAGCCGTTCCCCCGATCGAAATGGAGGGTATCACTACCTCCGACAACGTCGTGACCATGCTCGTCAACGCCCAAGACGGAGAGCGCGCAGTGAGACTGGTACACGCAGCTCTGGCACATCTGATGCCCGAGCACTAAGGCCCCGGCCTGTGACGAACCCTCGGTTCCTCCACAGGAACCGGGGCTTCGTCATATCTATGCATAGCAAAACCCCGCCTGTTAGCGGGGACTTGCTGCTACTGGTTATTCAATAGGCCTATTACGACCCTTCACTTGCTCTTGCTTGCCGGCCACAGTTAAACCAACCAAAGATATCATCTCTGTGACTAACCAGCCTAGCAGTACATAGATTACAATCGCAAAAAGGGTTGAGAACTCCAGCACAAAGCCTCTCTCGATAACCGGTGAGGGAAACATCCCTCTGAAGGGC
>CAYMRK010000019.1:0-291 GCA_964392905.1 uncultured Candidatus Saccharibacteria bacterium
AGCGCATTAACCTAATTTCTAACCTTGGTATCAATGTTGGCCTCTATCCTTGCAGACGTATACACCAAAACATCCTTACGAACAGCAAAACAGCCTTCTTTGATCCCCAAACGGTATATAATAAGCCTATGAGGCTCCTCAAGTTCAATACCGAAAAGAAAAAGCAGGGTCTAGATATCACCGAAGATATCAACCAAGCGCTCTCCATCAAAGATGGCGTTTGTCACTTAACACTCATGCACACTACCGCCGCCCTAACTACTGCTGACCTCGATCCGGGAACTGATCTGG
>CAYMRK010000019.1:308-7585 GCA_964392905.1 uncultured Candidatus Saccharibacteria bacterium
ACATGCTCGATGCCATAGAAGCTATTGTGCCCAAGCTCCAGTACCGGCATCCCCACAATCCAGATCACGCTCCTGACCACATCATGTCAGCCATTATCGGTACTTCAATAAGTTTGCCGATTAAAGACGGAAAGCTGTTCCTGGGAACCTGGCAGAGGGTGGTGTTGATTGAACTAGACGGGCCCAGAGAGCGGACGATTTCACTCCTTACGAGCAATACAAACTAAAATCTTTTTGTAGAATGTGTGGGGTAAAATCTGCTATTCTTTAGGCAGACATGGTTAAGATACTCCTTGCAGTGGGAGCATTTCTAGTAACGGTGGCCCTCATGTCGGTCGCTTCTTTATACATGAACCTCTTCGATCAACCAGCCCTCGTAACCATCACCCTCGCAGACGGTCACAACCACGAAAGCACGGCGGACGTTTTAAAAGACGTTCTTGATTGGACGGATGAAGAGTATACAAGATTCGTAGAGGCTATAACGGGGATCAAGTGGGATCGCTTCAATCAACCTCTAGTCGAATATCTGTCTCAAAAACTGAGCTGGGATGAAGCCGATAGAGAGATCTTTCTGACCAGGTCATCACTGCTGCTTGCCTCAGACGATCGCATTATCGAAGCCATATATATTCCTGGCCAGTACAAGCTGGACACGAACCTCGAGCCTGCTCAAGTTGCCGAGGCCCTAGTAGAGAGAGTCATTAAAGACAACGATTCTTTAGAGAGCTTTTTTGAGACAAGGCTCAGCTCGCCCATTTTACAAGGCATTCAGGATTTTATAGCCAACCAGAAAAGATTAGACCTAGAGCTCACTCCTGACCTTGTGCCGCTGCCTCCTCAGGATGTTTCCATAAAAGAGAGTGATGGGCGAACGCTGCTTGTCTTTAGCACCACCTATTACAACATTGGCGAGGGGAATCTCGAACTAGTTGCAGACAGCGAGACCGCCGGCGTTGCAGATGATATTGAACGCAGGGTGTTTCAAAGGATATATCGCACTGATGATACACACCGCGACCGCTATGCCGGCACTTTCTTGTGGCACCAATCTCACCTTCACTATCACTTTGCCGATTTCATCGAATACCGCTTAGAGCCCGAAGGAAGGGGGAGCGGGGCAGACCAACCCCTCCAGCAAAAGAGCACCTTCTGCATCCGCGATGTGAGTAAGATACAGTCCTTGGACTTGCCGAATGACGACGAGGCTGACTACCTAATCTGCGGTAAGGAGAAGCAGGGTGTATCCGTGGGGTGGGGTGATACCTATTTCCACACTTACGCCGACCAAAATCTGGACATAACTGATATCTCTTCGGGGACATACATCCTGAGATTTACGCTCAACCCAAATGACCGCTTTGAGGAGGTGACTAAGAGCAATAATGTTTCCTGGGCCAAGATCGATATTGATAAGCAGGCAGGGACTGTTAAAGTAATAGATACTGAACCAAAAGAGATTCCTGAGTATGAACATATTTACGTTGAACAAGTTTTTTAAGACTAGGAATGGCCAGATCTTCTTGGTCGTAGCTACCCTAGTGGTAGCCACCGGCGGCATAGCCTATCAACAATTCATCCGCGGAGGCACTCCAGCTGAGGGCCCGCCCGTTGTACCCGATAAGGTGGTAGAAGAGCTCCCCGATGTAGAGGTAGTTTTGGAGAATCTAACTATACCTTGGGACATCGCCTTCCTACCTGAAGGAGACATGCTGATTACCGAACGGGACGGCACCATTACTCACCTCGATCCGGCCTCAAAAGAGACCGCTACTATTCAAATCCAGGACATAAGGCATGTGGGCGAGGGTGGACTTTTAGGCATGGCGCTGCATCCGAACTTCGAGAACAACCGCTTCCTATATCTTTACTTCACCTCATCACCTGAGGGCGATTCGATCAACACCGTTACGAGATACAAGTTTGAAGGTGGACAGCTCGCCGATGAACTTGTAATTGTCGAGGGTATACCCGGTGAGACCTTCCACAACGGAGGTCGTATTGCCTTTGGACCTGACGGCATGCTTTATATAGCAACCGGAGATGCTCGTACGCCTAGCGAAGCTCAAAACAAATCCTCGCTTGCGGGCAAGATCCTTAGAGTAGAGGATGACGGTTCAACCCCTAGTGATAATCCTTTCGGTAACCGAGTCTACTCATACGGGCACCGCAATCCACAAGGATTGACGTGGGATGAAAGCGGCAACCTTTGGAGTACTGAACACGGACGCTCCGGAGCTACATCAGGCCTCGATGAGCTCAATTTGATCCGCAAGGGCGCCAACTACGGCTGGCCGGAGAGCCAAGGCGATGAAGTAGCTCAAGGCACTACTGCACCCGTTGTCCACTCAGGGCCAGATGTAACCTGGGCGCCTGCCAGCGCTCTCTACTGGAACGGCAGCATATTCTTCGGAGGCTTAAGAGGCGAGACGCTCTATGAGGTTCCTCTTCAAGGTGTGCGAGCAGGCGAAGTCAAGAGCCACTTCGGGGGCGAATTCGGACGTATACGCACTATTGTTCTAGGCCCTGACGGAATGTTTTATATCACCACCAGTAATCGCGATGGACGAGGAGATGTAAGGGCAGGGGACGATAAGGTAATCCGTATCAATCCCGCTCAGTTCCGTTAATCGAGTGACCGCCAAACTGGTTACGCAAGGCAGATAATACTTTGCCGGTGTAGCTTGGGTTTTTCTTAGACATCTTTCTGAACTTCAAAGACTCTTCAATAATCTTGGCTTTGAGTCCAAGTTCTTTTGCGCTCTCCACCGTCCAGGCACCCTCACCTGTATGGCCCACTGTACTTGAGACTTCCTGCAAGTCCTCACCGTATATTTGAAGAGCGCTCTGTAGCCATCCAACCAATCTACTCTCTATTACACTGCCTCGGTTATAGACACGCGCTACATCACTCAAATTGAGCCTATAGGGGCCGTTTTTCATGATATTGAACCCTTCCGCTATAGCCTGCATCATCCCGTACTCTATACCGTTATGGACCATCTTCACGAAGTGCCCTGCGCCGGGCTCGTTGAAGAATTGATAACCGTTCTCCTGGGCCAAGTCGCGGAAAAGCGGCTCGAGAGCACCTGATATGTCCTTAGTGCCACCAATCATTATGGTTGATCCGTGCAGTGCTCCGGCTGGACCTCCCGATATTCCTGCGTCTACAAAGTGGATGCCCTTCTTCTTGAGCTGTGAGTACCTCCTCTTGGAATCCTTAAAGTATGAGTTGCCGCCTTCCACTATCACGTCTCCTTTGCTGAGGTATTTTACCAAACCGCCTTTGCCAAAAAGTACCTCGTCTATAGCCTTGCCAGCCGGGAGCATGAGCCATATCACCCTTGGGGACTTAAGCTTCTTTGCAAGCTCGGCGTATGAATAGACTCCGTTAATGTCTTCTGCTTCTAAATCTTTGGTAATTTGCTGCGTGCGGTTGTATCCCACGACCTTCCAGCCACGACCCCTCAGGCGCCGGGCAATATTGGAACCCATCTTACCAAGCCCCACTACAGCCACCTCGCGCCCCTTGGTGTATTTAGACTCTGGCACTAATGTACTCTCTAGAAGTTTCTCATCTACGCTTAAAGACTCTTTGATGGCCTGGTCAGTCTTTGGTTCATATGCCTTCAAAGGAACGCTGTCTTTGCTCCAGGCTTCGACTATAGGATCGGTAAAACGCCACATCTCTTGCACTTCGTCTGTACTCACAAAAAGGGTCTGGTCGCCTGCGATACAATCCAATAAGAGTTTCTCATACTCTTCAACGTACTGCCGCTTATCGGTTGTCTCGCGAAAGCGTACATCTAAATCTTTTTCTTCGATGGCATAATCGAAGCCGGGGCTCTTGCTCCAAAACTTGACTTTGATGCCCTCGAACGGCTCGAGGTAAAAGGTGACGGTGTTTTTGAAGTGGTCTGAGCCAGCCGGACAAAGGCACGGAGAGGGGTGTTTGAAGGTTACCTCAATCTGTTTTTTTACCTCTGGCAGCTCCTTACCAGCCTCTATGGTTATGGGCACCCCCTGCCAGCGGGGATGGTTCAAGAAAAGACCTGCCTTAAAGTATGTCTCTGTTTTTGAATTAGACTTAACGTTTTCGATATCACGGTATCCCTTAAATTGAGCCCGGTATGTGTAGCGCTTGATGTCCTCAGGGGTTGGAGTAGCGAGGGTGCTCAGAACCCTCGCCCTCTCTTTCCTGATAGATTCGCTATCAAAAGACTCGGGGTGATCCATCGTTATGAGGGCCAGCATCTGCAGAAGGTGATTTTGCCCGACATCCCTTAGCGTTCCGAGGCCGTCGTAGAAGTTGCCCCGTCCCTTGAGACCTAAAGTCTCGCGGGTAATGATCTTTATCTTCTCGACGAACTGATTGCTCCAAGTGCCTTCAAATAGATTGTTGGAGAATCTAAAGGCCAAGATGTTTTGCAACATCTCCTTGGCTAAGTAGTGGTCTATGCGATATATCTGTTCTTCTTTGAAAAGTTTGCCTAGCAAGTCGTCTATCCTCCGAGCAGTTCTAGCATTCTTTCCGAAAGGTTTTTCCACAAGTACCCTTGTCCAACCCTCTTCGGGCGAGCAGGGGTCGGTCAAACCTGATGAGGAGAGGTTCTTAAAGGTGTTCTCATACAAGTTAGGGGGCACCGCAAGATAGAAAAGCTTGTTGGAGCAAACGCCCCAATCCTTATCTATATCTTCAACCCGCTTGGCTAATCCGCGATACTCTTTAGCCTCACTTAGATCTCCGCTTTCGAAAGCGAACTTCTCAAGAAAAGGCTCTGCCTCACTTTTGCGCTTCACATGACCATGCTCCTTAAGCGCCTTCCATATGTAACCCTGGAAAGTAGTGTCGGTGAGCTTGCGCCGAGCAAGACCCAGCACTTTGAAGTTATCTGGCAACAGTCCTCGTCGATGCAGGCTAAAGAGAGCGGGAGATATCTTTCTGGCCGCCAAATCTCCTGTTGCTCCCAATATGACTAGGATAGTGGGGATATTTCTACGGGCCTCGGGCATCTTTCTATCTTACTACACTCGAGGGTTGTAAGGAGACCTTGGAAGGTGCGTCTACAAAAGCACAGTCGCGAAAGTAACTAAGCACATGGCAGCACAACACAAGGTGATGACACCTAAGGTAGTGACTCACAAGAGCGATCGTAATCGGTTGATTTTGGGGGCAGGCATTATAGTCGGCTTGTCTCTCCTGCTGTGGCTCTTTAGTTCAGCCACTGACAGTTGGGTAAACCACACGGATGCAAGCGGGTATAAAATCAGCTATCCAGAGCAATGGCAATTTACTGATGCTCAAAACGCCGGTGAGCCGGACATTATAAGCAGCGAACAGGGCACTGTGGTGGTCAACGTCAACACCGTCTCAGTAGGGGATAACAACCAAAGCGCCGCAGAACTCATATCAGCCATTGACGGACTCTATGCTAGCGTGCCCTTCCAGGACATTGAAGAGTTTACGGTTGATGTAGAAAACGATGAGAGGGCTAGCTACAAAGTGGCAGGCCTGTTTACTGACAGCAGTGGTACCGAGTGGCGCTTCGAGGAGAAAGGGTTTGTCTCAGGCGAAGGCATAATCTATCTGGCTCGAGTGAGCGTGATAAGCGACCAGGCTGGGTCTAATGCCGACACCGTCGATAGAATTCTAGATAGCTTCGAGGCCTAGGGCCCAAAGAGCTCTGCTATAATTAAACTATGCAGAACTGGATCATAGCCATACTAATAATCGCCCTCATCGGCCTGGGCTCACTTTTCCTAATTCAAAATGCCAACGACGTCCAATTACCCAACGACGAGGATAACGGCGATACTCCCACAGACGAGCAACCCGACGATCCTAGCTTGGTTAACTTAATAAGGGTTACCAACTTAGAACCCGAAGACACCATTGAAAGTCCTTTAGTAATAGAGGGTGTCGCCAGGGGCACCTGGTACTTTGAAGCCACCTTTCCGGTAGTGCTGGTCAACTGGGACGGCCTAATTATTGCCGAGACCTACGCCGAGGCGCAAAGCGATTGGATGACCGAAGAGTTCGTACCATTTAAAGCCACGGTAACTTTTGAAACGCCCGACTACGGCGAAAGAGGCGCCATAATCCTACAAAAGTCTAATCCCTCAGGGCTGCCTGAGCACGACAACGCCCTAGAGATTCCTATTAGATTTGCCCAGTAAAGGGTTGGGGCTGCTTGCCCTCCTTTTGGACCTCTTCTAGAACCAGTTTTCCGCCTTCTACGCGAGCCCGCAGTATCTTAGTGCGCTTGCCATCGAGATGCGTAAAGACGCCCGGCTCTGGGTTTAGGGCTCGTACCATCCTCTCAATCTCCCGCGCTGCAGCCTCATCGTCTCCAGCCATAGCCTTTTCTAGCTCTGCAAAATCTAACCGAGCATCGTCGGTATCAAACATTTGGGTGTAGGTAGCTTCACCCTGCTGACTTTGAGGATTCACCTCACCTTTAGAAAAGCGGGGGAGTATGTCCACTAGCGCCTCAGCTGAGAGTTCAGCCAAGTCGTACATTAGTGGTTCGTAGTATTTGTCCAACACAGGCTGACTCCTCTGCGCTAGGATCGGTCCGTCATCGACTCCGGCAGTTAACATGAAAAGGGTTGTGCCGGTCGTAGAGTCACCGGCGAGTATGGCCGATTGAATAGGGGAGGGGCCTCTGTGCCTGGGAAGCAATGAAGGGTGCACGCCTACTATGCCCAACCTGAACTGTTCTATAACCTCCTGGGGAATTATCTTGGCGTATGCTGCCACTACTCCGAAATCTGCCTGTTCAGCCAAGGTGGGCGCAAGGGCGACTAACTCCTTCTTGGTCGCCGGCTGATACACTTGGATGCCGTGCTCTTCAGCCAAAACCTTAGTGAGTGGGGGGGTGATAACCTTTTTGCGTCCTACTGGTTTATCCGGATTGCACACAACCGCCACAGGAGGCATTCCAGCTTCTATAACTCTTTTGAGTATTGTGTAGGCGAACTCGGGGGTGCCAAAGAAGATGTATTTCATTGATCTTCGCCAACCTGCTTAAGTTTAGCCCTCCTGCTCATACGATCGATGTATAACTTGCCGTCTAGGTGATCTACTTCGTGTTGAAAGATGCGCGCTAGCATTCCCCAAGCTTTAATCTTGAGTCTCTTGCCGGTGGCACTTTGCCCTACCAGGACAACCTCCACCGGACGCTTCACCTCGCCATACTTCCCGGGGATGCTAAGACATCCTTCTTCTAAAACCTCCTGCTCTTTCGAGGGCTTTTCAATACTGGGGTTAAAAGCGA
>CAYMRK010000020.1:0-7558 GCA_964392905.1 uncultured Candidatus Saccharibacteria bacterium
AGATCGAAGAGGACACAGACAGAGATTTCTGGTTAACGGCTGACGAGGCCGAAAAGTACGGCGTTATTGATGAAGTCGTCAAAAAAGCCAAGTAAGGCACAGATTAAGCAGCGCATCCTCACGCGCGGCGTTGATCAGATAGTGGTGCGCAAGCACCTAGAGAAGGCATTAAACTCAAGAAAGAAACTAAGGGTTAAGTTGGGCATTGATCCTACTAGCCCAGATTTGCATTTAGGCCATGCCGTGGTGCTTCGCAAGCTCAGAGACTTTCAAGATCTTGGACACAAGGCGGTCTTTATTATTGGAGACTTTACCGCCAGGGTGGGAGATCCCTCTGGTCAATCCAAAGAGAGGCCTGTGCTAACAGAAAGAGAGATTGCGGCTAACATGGCAGACTATCTCTCCCAGGCATCCAAGATATTGGATATGAAAAAGGCTGAGATTCGTTACAACAGCGAATGGTTGGGAGACAATGTTAGCGAAATACTAGAGCTCTCTAAAGCAGCCACCATCAATCAGGTTGGTGAGAGGGCAGACTTCCAAGCTCGCATTAAGAAGGGGCAGAAGGTCGCGCTGTTAGAGGCGCTATACTCACTCCTACAGGGACTCGATTCAGTGAAGGTTAAAGCTGACATAGAGCTTGGTGGAGCAGACCAGCTCCTAAATCTTTTAATGGGCAGGCAGGTTCAGCGCCATTTTGGAATAAAAGAACAGGACATCCTTACGGTTCCCCTAGTAGAAGGAACGGATGGTACCGACAAGATGAGCAAATCCAAAAACAACTATATTGCTCTAGACGATTCACCTAAAGATATGTTCGGCAAGATTATGGCTGTACCCGACCACCTCATATACAAGTATTTCGAGCTCTGCACTGATGTGTCAGAGGCACAGTTGAAGGAGATTAGGGTTGCTCTGGGGAAAAAGTCCACCAACCCTATGGACTACAAGCTCCGCCTGGCCACGGAGATAGTTGCTCTCTACCACGGCGCAGCCAAAGCCAAAGGTGCTCACAAGGAGTTTCTAAAAGTATTCAGGCGCAAGGAGGTGCCAAGCAAATTACCCACAAAAACTCTGCCAAAGAAGAGCTACACCGCAGTTGATCTTTTGCTGGCAACTGAGCTGGCACCCAGCAAGAGTGAGGCCAGGCGTCTTATAGAGCAGGGAGCGGTACGGATAGATGAGGCTAAGGTCAAAACCGCCCAAGAGAAGGTTGTTCTTAACAAAGACGGAAAGCTTCTTCAGGTAGGTAAGCGGAGATTCCTCAAAATTAAAGCTAAATAAGGGCGGGGGTTGAGAGAATCGAACTCCCGACTGTGGTTTTGGAGACCACCGTTATACCACTTAACTAAACCCCCTGCGCTACTTTTTATCACGCCCTGGCATCAGGACGCAACTCTAATCCATATGCTTAGATAACTCGAGCTGATTATATCTGCGTACTACTTCATGAAGCCACTCTGGAAATTCGTTCTCCGAGGCCGAGGCTTCAATCCACTTATACTCAGTATGCTCTTCCGAGAGGGCAATTCCTTCAGACGCAAGTTTGCAAACAAAAATAGTAAGTTGAATCTGCTGCCCATCCTCGCGTGTGAAAAAGTGAACATCAATAGGCATTACAATCTCTATTTCGCACCCAGCCTCTTCCATCGTTTCTCTGCGGAGCCCATCAAATGGATTTTCTCCAAGTTCGAGGCGGCCACCAGGGATATCCCATTCTCCGGGCTTATGAACATCGTGCGGCCTACGCTTTAAAAGCAAAACCTTTCCCTCTTTAACAATAAAAGCCTTGGCAGCGTTGCGAAAATCTTTTTTCATAAATGGAGCGGGTGAGGAGAATCGAACTCCCGTCCCTACCTTGGCAAGGTAGTATAATAGCCACTATACGACACCCGCATTTCAAGTAAGCAGTTTATAGGTTAAGATATGCCCCAGACGTTGTAAAGATGAAAGAAGCAATCAATCAGTTTATTCAAGAGAAAGGGAAAGAGTTAGTCTTTATCACGGGCTCTGCGGTCGTTGTTTTAGCCTTGGCTTTTGGGCACGCCTTATTCACAGAGGGCGGCGATCCATACCTTCCGGAGGGATTGCTGAGCGCCCGTTCTCGCGTGAATCGTGCTATATCCGACAGCCTCTTAATCACCAACGAAGCTACTGATAATTTGAATGAACTCCTCAAACTGGAAACTGAAGGCAAGACAGGAGAGGTTCTACAAAAGATAGGAGAATACGAAGCTCCGCTGGCAGAGATCAATCCAGCCGTGGCCAAGGCAGCTGTGGATATAGAGAAGATTGCCAGGCTCATGCCGGAGGTCAAACCAAGAGGAGCGCGCGCCGTGCTCTCAGATGCTATGACCAGAGCAGCTATGATCGGACAGGCCCTGCTATCATTCAGTCAGCAGATGGCGGTTCTATACGACGGGCTTGAAGCTAGGGTGCACGGAGAGGAGTTTTCAGGCGATTATGCAAGTTTAGTAGGAGGTGCTAATGCTCAAGTTAGGGAGATCAATGCTCTCTACGACCAATATGAAGCAGACATGGACCGATTCAAGCTACTAACCGATGACTGATTTTCTAAAAGACGAACTTGGCCCGGAGCACATAGTTCGGGTATACGATCCCTCCATAGACATGGAGGGTTTCTTGGTAATCGACAACACACTAGCTGGTCCGGGTAAGGGAGGATTTAGAATGACTCCGGACGTAACCGCAGAGGAAGTATTTCGGCTAGCTCGGGCTATGACCCTCAAGAATGTATTGGCCGGCGTCCCTTTCGGTGGTGCTAAAGCAGGTATTGTGTGGAAGGGGGGTAAGGATAACTTGGAGCTGAAAGAAAAGTACGTTAGGAGCTTTGCTAGAAAGCTCAAACCATTTTTAGGCAAAGACTATATAAGCGCTCCGGACGTGAATGTAGGTGAGCAGGAGATTAGATGGTTTGTAGACGAAGCTGGTGACTGGAATGCAGCTACAGGTAAACCAGCTGATTATTGTACTCGCGTCGGTTTGCGCAAGAGGTGTGGTATTCCTCATGAGGTTGGCAGTACCGGTTTCGGCGTAGCCCAAGCCACTAGAGCAGCAGCGGAAGTTCTGGGAATGGAGTTAAATGGGGCTAGGGTTGCTATTCATGGATTCGGGAATGTAGCTACCTTCGCCCACAAGTTTCTATCTGAAATTGGGGCTAAAACTGTAGCCGTAGCAAACTCCAGGTTTGTTCTCCACAATCCAGAGGGCCTAGATCACGATTTCCTAGGTAGGGTCATTGAGGGTAAGGCTAGGCTCGAAGATTATCCTGGCGAAAAGATGCCTCCAGAGAAGTTCTGGGAAGTAGAATCAGACATTTTGATCCCAGCTTCGGTGACAGACGTCATTAACAGTGGCAATAAGGATAAGATACAAACCCAGCTGATAGTAGAAGGGGCCAACATCCCCATGAAAGAAGCTGTAGAGGAAGAACTGACTAACAAGGGCATAGCCATAGTCCCCGATATTGTAGCCAACAGCGGGGGTGTAATATCTTCCTATGCCGAATATAAAGGGCTCAGCGAGAAGCAGATGTTTCAGCTTATAACCGATAAGATATTACCTATAACCCGTGAGGTTATAGAGAGAAGCATTAAAGAGAAGACTAGACCAAGAACGGTAGCGCTCGATATAGCACTCGAAAGATTGAAGAAGCTCCGTCAAATGAAAAACCCGCATTAAGCGGGTTTTTTCAATGAGTAGGTTAGAGCTGTTTATAGGCCTAAGCCTACACCAGCGTTTCCACTTGCGCCGGCTCCACTAGGACCGACCCTAAGATCGAGATTGGCATCCAAGTCGAGACTTGCATCATCATCCTCATTGGCGTCCCCCTCACTGTCTTCGTCATCGGAGTTCGATGTGTTTGAGTCATCACTGTCATCTGAGTCGTCGTCTTGGTCTCTATCTAGACTTAGATCAATGTTGAGAGATGCCCACACGCGTATCATCACTTGTGCGTGTTCGGAGTAGGTTATTGAAGCCTGGAATTGGTTGAAAGCCTCAGCGTAGTTTTCGGCCTCAAGAGCGGTCACACCGTTGTTGTACGCGCTCTCAGCGGCTTCGATTTTTGCCTCAACCTGGGCTTCAACTCGTTCACTCAAGCGCGCTTCGTATCTATCGAACACACGCTTGGTGGTTTTGAGCGCCTGGTCGGCTTGCTTGGCTCTGGTCTCGGCTACAACCTCCAGTCTAGCGCTGGTGCTATCACCAACTCGGATTAGAGCATCTGCCCTAGCGCTCGCGGCAGCTCTAGTTCGGCTCTCAATTCGCTCAGCTACACCTATCAAGCGATCTCTAACTTCATCTCCACGTTCAAGGATTCGCTCAAAGAGCTCACTGTGTGCTTCCAGGGAAGCTTCGAGCCTAGCACTAGCTGCCGCAGCAGCCTCTGCCTTGCCCTCAGCCTTTAGTCCTTCTATTAGACGCAAAGCCTCTTCGGAGTGGGCCTCAAAACGAGCCACAATGCTTTCGCGTAGCTCGGTTTCTAGATCACCCTCAGCTGATGTAGCCAGCTTCTCTAGTTCTTCTAGTCTGCGAGCTGCTAGATCCGCCTGGAACTTGGCCTCAGCCTCGTTAGACACAGCCATTGCTCCCCGAACCTTCTCGTTGAAGTTGACCTTTACTGGATAGAGCAAGTCACCTGGGAGGGCTCCACTAGCTGCCAGGGCAGTTCCGCCAGTAAACGTCAACATTAATGCTAAAAGTATTGGCATAGTTTTAATCAAAGTTGTCTTTCGCGACCTTTGACCTTGGAGACGTGTCTGCTCCACCCCTCTTACACTGGTGTCTATATACCCCTCCAATATGCGTTTAATATCCGCCTTCTCTTGGCGGCTAAGCGACACTTTGCCGCTGGCTTTAATGAATTTGTCGAGATTGGTGTTTTTCATGCGTCCTTTAAGCTTGGCTTGTCTAACAATCCTTTTTGGGTCACCGAACATTTTGTTGAATCTATTCTTCATCCTTCAAAATTTGTCTTAATTGCTTTAAGCCTCTATTTATACGTACAGAAATGTTGTTTTGAGTTTCTCCGGTGATCTCAGCAATTTCTTTAGGGGTCAAACCGTCCATATATCTCATAATAACGGCCTCTCGATACTTAGAGTCGATTTGCTCGATCACCTCCAGTATCTGTTCGGCCTCTAGCTTAGCTCCCACACGGCCTGTAACGGCCTCAGCTACGCCGACCTGGAAGCCGGCTTCCTGCAAAGTTTCCAAAGACTGGTTGCCTTTAGCTTTCCTATATTCGTCTATCACCAGATTGTTAGCAGTCCTGTATAAGAAGGCTCTTAGGTTATCTATACGCTCATCGTTCTTGAGGATATAGTCCCAGGTCTTAATAAAGGTCTCCTGCATTAGATCCCGGGCGCGTTCACGATCAGATATACGAAAGTAGCAGTGCCGGAAGATAGCATCTGCATACTCATCGTATGCCTTTGTGAATTCGGCCTTCAATTTCTTATTTGGATCCATCTGATGTGACGTATACTCTGCGTTCTTCTTACGCATATCTACAAGAGGATGATGGTAGCAAGCCCTAGGAACACTAGAAAGCCTAGGACATCGGTGGCTGTGGTTATGAATATGGTGGCTGAGGAGGCCGGATCTTTACCAAGCTTTTGCATAATTAGGGGGACCAAGGCGCCGAAGAAGCCCGCAATCATCAAGTTCACTACCATCGCGACAGCGAGCACGAGGGCTAGTTTAGGGTCCTGTCCAAGCAGGAGGATTACGCCTGCTACCAAGAGGCCGTTGATTACACCGTTTACTAATCCAGACACTATCTCGTTGCGTATTGCTCCCCAGGCATTGGCAAGTTTGATCTGACCCAAGGAGATGCCTCGGACTAGGACTGCGAGTGTTTGAGTGGCGGAGTTACCTCCCATGCCTGCGATGATAGGCATGTATACAGCAAGCAGAACATAGCTGGCAATAGTTTCGTCAAAAAGACTTACCGTGAGAGCGGCTAAGAAAGAAGTGGCCAGGTTGATGATGAGCCACTTGTAGCGAAAACGTACTTTCACCAAAACCGGATCAAAGACCTGTTCTTGGTTAGATACACCTGCGAACTCATATAAAGACTGGGCCTCTTTCTGGTGCAGCACACGCAAGACATCATCGGAATATATTGCTCCAAGAACATTATATTTGTCCCCTAAGACGATCAGCCTGTTGTGAGGATGCTCTCGGAAAAGGTTGATTACCTCCCTGTGCGATGCAGAAGCTTTAATCGTTTGGATATCGTGCGTGTATTTCTTAGCCTTGTCCCTCGAGGAGGCGAATCCTAGGAGATGCCCAGGAATATGCCCAGCAATTTTACTACCGGCCATAACGATGATTAAGGGAAGCTTCCCCGTTCTCTTTTCATGGGTTTTGAACTGTTTCACAACTTCATCAATAGAGTCGTCTGCATCTACCTGGATGTAGTCGAGACTCATTAGTCCACCGGCGGTATCGGGGTCAAATCTCAAGAGAGTAGAAACCTGCTCCCTTATGTTCTCAGTCAGGTCTTGGATTGCGCTGTCCTGTCTTCTTTTGGGCAGAGCCCTAAGAACGCTGGTTGCCTCATCAGGGTCAAGTAGCTCCATTAGCTCCACAAGCTCTCTGTGAGGCATCTTCGATACGATACTCTTTTGAATTCTGGGGGATAAGGAGAGTATCACCTCTCTCCTGTCTTTAGCCGAGACCTTTTGGAAAAGATCCAGTCTCTTTTTGGGATGAAAGCTTATATCGTGAGCAATTTGGGCCAGATCCTTCTTCATTCCTCTAATTATACGCACATAGAGCTTATATGAGTATTCGAAACAAGCCCCGGATACACATTTTCACATTGACCATGGTCTCGAAAAGTGGTATATATCCGATATTGTTCTTTTGAATAATATGCCTGCAGTAGTCTAAGTAAGTTACAAAACGTGCTCAGACTACTGCAGGCAGCGGGAAGACAAGGAAAGGCAGGAGATGAACGGTAGAAAAGACAGGCTGCGCGCAGCGGCCTATGCTCGGGAGATGAGAGCCCCCACCTTCGTCAGCGAAGAGGAGGGGTTCGACCTCGCCTCAGATGGCTCCGGCCAAGTGGTGTACACCAGCCCACCCTCTTCATGGGAGGGGCCCACGCTGGGTGCTCTGCTGGGAATCGAAGCGGTGGAGGACTCTCGTGATCCCTTCTGCTACGGCGACGGAGGAGCGGTTCCCTGCGTGTCGATCGAAGAGCTCACCGAGTGCGGTGGGTTCTCCGAGGTCTTCGTGCCCCGGGGCACGAAGGGAAGGTCGCAACGGAGCGCACTCCCTCGGAAGGGGACGGCCTATGCCTCAGTGGGAGGCTGGAGCAGGTCTCCTTTTGGCGAAGAGACCGTGAGGGATCTCTTCGGTAGCGCTGACGCCTGAGAGCCGGCTTCCCAAAAACACCCCACTTCGGTGAGGTCGAGATTGAACCATCTCGGCTACGCTGAGGTGGGGATTTCTCGTTTTATAAGTACACTTCTTGTCTCCCCGGGAGGAATCGAACCCCCATTTAGGGATTAGAAGTCCCTCGTTC
>CAYMRK010000021.1:0-7525 GCA_964392905.1 uncultured Candidatus Saccharibacteria bacterium
TAGAGCACGGCCCCGTTCCATCAAAAATACTCAATCTAGTAAACGCTGTTGAGAACGACACAGAAGATTCTATTTTGGGGGACACCTTAGTGGTGGAAACGAGAAGGGGGAGCAATATGAAACGGATGGTAGCGCTTCAGGAGTTTACAGATAAAGATAAAGAATTCTTTAATAGTACCGAGCTGGAAATCATGGAAACCATTTGTAAAAGGTTCAGGGACAGTACGGGGAAGAACATAGAAGATGCTTCGCATAAAGAAGCAGCTTGGTCGCAAACAAGAGAACTAGACACGATTCCATACACGCTGGCCACTCAAGACCCTGATTGTTTAGTGGACATCAAAGACATAGAGTCCCTACTAGCCATCAGTTAAAATGGTGGTAGAGCTTAAAACCTTCGGAAGTATTTTTTTATATCGGGACGACTTTTATGTTTATCTAGGGCTAACCCCTAGCGGGAGGTTGTTTGCCGCAAGGATATTAGACCCCTATGGCACAAAAGTCCTGCAGGATACAAGTGACAGGGTAGAAAGTCGTCCACCCGGAGCTCCCCTAAAGGGCAGCTTGGCTCTGTGCTTCGTTATATTGACGACAAATGACTTCCAAAATCAAGCCGCCTCCCTCCACAGAACAGGAGACCACGTAGATGAAGAGCGAGACGTACAATTTGATGGAAGAAGCCTTAATGCCGATGATGTAAAGTCGCTAAAAGAGATGATTCTTGACGACCCAGCAATCCCAGTAAGTCTTAGTAAGTTAGTTAGGGAACTAGATGAATAAAAGACTCTTAGCTATTTTGAAGAAGGTAGTAAAGCACCGAGAAGGGTCAAAAACCTCTGCCTGTCGTTGTGCCGATTGTTATAGTGAAAAACAAAGCCGTCGAGGTAAGTCTGCAGATACTTCTTCGAAATAACCTTGTGAGTACCCTTGGTACTCCTTTTAACGTGAGACCAAAAAGCCTCTAGGGTGTTTACGTGGATATCGTGTCTTACAAACTCTTTAGCGACGTGCTTAACCATATGCCTATTGTATCCAATAGCCACCTTGTCGTAGCGGTTGCTCTCATCAGTTAATAAACGCTTATTCAAAACGGGGTTAACATTTCTTTCCAAGAAGCTACCAATAGTTTTAGATCTATCGTTAGGCGATACTTCTGCCTTCATTTTCCCGCCACGTTCAACTGCTCCAATAACGACGGACTTATTCTGCATAGCTTGGCTACGATTAATATTAGACTTACCGCCTCGCTTCCTACCACCAAAGTAGGTCTCGTCCATTTCTACATCACCTTTTAGGTATTCCTTATCTTGTCCTAGAGATTTACGGATATAGTGGAGCATACGCCACGCTGTCTTATAGGTAACTCCTAGTTGTCGTTCCACCTCTTTAGCTGAAATACCACTCTTAGCGTTAGAAAAGAGGAGAATAGTATAAAACCACTCATTAAGGGGCGTGGTGCTCTTATGGAAGATTGTGCCCGCAGTAGGGGCTATCTGATAACGGCACTTAGAGCATTGAAACTGCCTTCTGTCTTTAAGTAGTGAGTATGTACCACCGCAAGAGCACTTGCGAGAGTGAAGGGTGTCGAATATGAACTCTAGGCACTTCTTTTCGGTGCCGAAATCCTTCCTTAAGTCCCTGATTGTGTACTTATCTATCTTAGCCATACCTAAATTATAGGGTATACTAATTATGTTGTCAAGGGATAAGCGTTGATTACTTGCCGAAACGTCTCTCCCTTTTTGAGAAATTAGCAATTACGCGTCGAAAGTCAGCTTTTGTAAAGGCAGGCCACATTTTGGGGTTGAAGTGGAGAAGAGCATCTTTTACATCCCACATCATAAAGCCAGTGCTTATATGGGGGTTCTTTGGGTCTTCACCGGTCCTAATTAGTAAATCAACCGGGGGAAGATCTTTGGTCCACAGATGCGATTTGATGGTTCTCCCGTCCACTCTGCTGGGTTTGTCTTTTAATATCCCCCGTACTGCGCGCAGCATCTCTCTGTCACCATTGTATCCAATAAGGTACGTAAGGTGATATCTGTTATGCTTGCTCGTAGCTTTTTCAACGGCTCGCATTGCCTCCTTAGTGGGCTCGGAGAGCAAATCTGGCCACTCTCCCAGAAAGCGGATGCGAATCCCCTTTTCTTTGATCTCTTTGTCTTCGAGAGCCCGGTTCGCCCAGACTCTATACATTTTCTCATCCAAGAACTTAATCTCCTGCTTACTGCGTTTAGTGAGGTTGTTATACGAGCCGCCCCAGAAGGTAATGTATTTGATACCTAGGTTAATGGCCTCCTTCGAGATTTCCTCAACTCGTTTAGCTCCCTCAACGTGCCCATCCCAAGGCAGTTTTCCACGGGCTGTCGCCCAGCGTCTATTGCCGTCAATGATGACAGCAACGTGCAAGGGCAAGGAAGAGTTTTGCATAAATCTTATACTGCCCAAAACCAATATCCTTGGCAAGTTGCCTGGCGAGCACCATTTGACGATATGCAACAGTCCGTGGTATCGACAGAGCACACCGATTAAGGAGCAGAAGGATGCCTCGCGACTACTTTGCAGGCACGGTGGTGTCCCTTAACAACCACACAGGACGAGCGAGACTGCATCAACCAGACCCTCAGGGTAAGACAGACATCAGCTTTGCCCTCGACAGGTATGTGGCCTTCAAGAGGGCTGTGTACGGTGGAGGGCTGATAGCCGACTTCAAGGGGGCTTCGAGACCGACGCTCAAGGTGGGGGATGCATTGCGTTTCACCTTCAGTGACGATGGCGAATGCATCGGTTGGGGGTACGAGCATGCATACGCAGCTGCCCTCAGAGAGAAGGCCTTCATAGCAATAGCAGACGGGAGATAGAAGGGGGAATCTCCCCTGAGACGAAACGCCACTCCAGAGTTCCAAGCAGTTAGTTCATAAGGCCCCATGCGGGGCGGGGTAGAGTGGGTCCCGCGCTCGTGCGGGGCCTACTCTACTTCTACATCAGATAAACCAGCCTTAGTTGCGTAGTGAGTATAGTCTATTAGCAATTCTTCGCCGGTTTTGATTTTGCGTTTAGTAACGAAGGTGTATCCATCATCGGATGTTATTAAGTTGGAATCCTTCGAATGATTCACATAGAAGGACATACCCATATTTTGAAAACCACTAGCTGGTATGCGTACGGAGCCATCGTCCTCTATTACACAAAAGTCTTCCACCATCTTCATCACCGCTGGAGATAGATCTTTTAGTTCTTCCATATCAAACTCAAGCCAATCGTCTTCGTGCTCATGGACGAAGGGATTAATGTTTTCTGGAATATCACGAATTGCAAACACACCCACTTTGCTTATAGGAGAGGGAGCCAACCTGCAGTATGTGGTTTTCTTAATCTCTTCAAGCACGCGCTTTTTCCGCGCATCGTTTCTGTTGGGCATGTTCTACTCTCCTAGTCCCTGAAGTTTAGCTTTGCTGGAGTTAGCTTGGCTTAATATATCGGAATCAAAGGTGTGGGTTAGCTCTTGTTTGCGTTTGTGCTTTTCCCCAGCTAGTTCTAAGAGCTCAGTGAGAAGCTCATTAAAACTCACTCCGCTGGCCTTCCATAAGTGGTGGTACAAGGTGCCGGGCAGAGTGTTGATCTCGTTGGCAAAAACCTCTTTAGACGCTTTGTTATAGAGAAAATCTACCCTAGCAGTGCCGGAGCAGCCAAAGAGCTTAAACACCCTAATGGCCATTTCCCGAATCTTTTCTGTGGTTTGTTCATCTAGGCTTGCAGGTATGACCAGTTTCTTTTCTGCCTTCCCCAGTTGCGCGCCACCATCTTCAAGGTACTTATCGGAGTATGAGAAAAAATCTCCCTGAAAGGTGGACTCTTGCAGCAGCGAGGCTTTTGGGGTTTCGTTTCCGAGGAGGGCACAGGTTATATCCACTAAATTAGTTACCCCCTCTTCAACTAGCACCTTGTCGTCGTAGTGGAGAGCGACCTCTATGGCAAACTCGGCTTCTTTTGTGTCTGATGCTCTAGTGATGCCAATTGAGGATCCAAGTCTAGCCGGCTTTACAAAAACAGGCAGAGACAACTTGGAGACCTCACTAAGTACCTCTTGTTTGCTCTTTTCCCAATCACCCTTCCTGAAAGACGTGAACTTAGTGGTTGGTATACTGTGCTTTTCGTAGAGCTCTTTAGTTAGTACCTTATCCATTGCGATGGCCGAAGATACCACATCGCAGCCCACATAGGGGACATTAAACATCTCAAAAAGCCCCTGGATAGTACCATCTTCTCCGTTTAAGCCATGGAATGCCGGGAAAGCTAGCTCAACCTCAAAAGACTTTTTCTTTAGGCCTGACTTAAAGAGAACCAGCTTGCCCCTCGAGGCAGCCGTATCCAGACTGTATCCAGAATGGGCAGAAAGCTTCTTTTGCCAATGGGGCGTTTTATAGAAGGTGAGATCGCCTAGTGGACCACCAACATGCCATACCCCCTCCTTGCTTATATATACAGGCACCACTTCGTGCCCCAACTGCTCCAAACCCTTTGCTATTAAAGTACCAGTTATTATGGATACGTCGTGCTCGGGGCTTCTGCTGCCAAAGAATACTCCTATCTTCATATTAGATGTAGTTTTCAGGCCAGTCGTTCTGGAAAAGAATTACATCCCCCGCCCGTACGATATTGGGTAGAGATTCTCTCGCCGCCTGGCTTGTATCGAACCACATTATATCATCGCTGGAGAAACCTTGCTTCTCAAGTCCCTCTGCAATATATCCAGTTACACTGTTGCGAATAAGGATTACAAGATCAGCCACACTGGATAGTTGTTCTCCAATTCGCTTGTGTACCTCTCTCTTGCGTCCCCCCATCTCCACTAGCCCCGGCGTTACGTATATCTTGCGTCTCTTTGTAAATTGGGCCAGCGCGCCGATTGCCTCTCTAACTCCATCTGGATTGCCATTATAGCTGTCGTCTATTACCACCACATCGTTTTTGGTGGATGCAATCTCCAGCCTATGAGGAGATGGCCTCAGCTTACCGGCTCCCTTCAATATATCTTCTTTGGCTAACCCAAGTTCCTCGGCAACTAGGATACCCGCCCCAATTGTGCCTGCTACGTAGCGGCCTAAGAAAGGAACAGAGAACTCGTACCTCTCACTGTTTTCGAGAACGAGTCTTAATGTCATCGCCTCAGCTTCAAAGGAAGCACTTTTTGTGCGGAGAATTGCCCCAGGGTTGTCTTTGGAGCTGTAGAAGGCGGGTGTGCCTTTGAAGAAGCGCTGATAGTTGGTGCTAACAAGTTCGTCATCGGCATTCAAGATCGCCTTGCCCGAGGGGATTAATCCCTGAAGAATCTCAAACTTGGCTTTAATGGTATTTTCTAGTGAACCAAATCTCTCTAGGTGGCTCTCATTTATGCCGGTAAGGATTGCTATATCAGGCGGAGTGATCTTACAAAGAGCTCTAATATCTCCCCTCTGATATGCACCCATCTCCACCACCAAAACATCCGTATCCTTATCAACTTCCCGCATCACAAAACGTGAGATACCCAAGGGCGTATTAAAGTTCTCGGGCGTTTTGAGAACCCTTAGTTTCTCCGCCAGTATAGTGGATACAACTTCTTTGGTGGTCGTTTTGCCGTAGCTGCCGGTAATAGCCACAACTTTGAGTCCAGGACGTAGCCTCGCCACCTTAGCTCTAGCTTTGAAAACTAAGTACTGCTTGAGAGGGTAGTCTATGGGTAGAAAAAGGATTGTAGCCAGGGCTAGAAAGGAGAAGTGAGCAAAGGAGAGAATATATAGATATATAAGGAAGCCAATCCAACCACCCCCCATCGTAAATGCGAAGTAGGCTGCGCCAACTTGGAGAGCCAATGCAACAGTCGAGACAACCAGAAGCTTAGGGGTCCACGTTATCTTAGCCGCGAAGCTGCGTTTGGGCGCTCTTAGAGAAACACTTAGAAATCGTGGGAGGTGATAGTTCTCGAGTTGGAGGAGGGAGATACTCCCTTTGATGGCTTTTATGGGATTCATTTTGACTTAAGTAATTCTACAAAACGTTTTGGGTAATCTAGAAAGCTAAAGTGCCCGGCTCCTTTAATAACCTCTAGGCGAGAGTTAGGGATTAAGGTTGCCATTCTTTTGCCCATAGTAAGGGGGGTTTCTTTGTCTTGCTCTCCCCAAATCAAGATGGTTGGCACACCAATGGTCTTCATGGCCTCCGACAGATCCTCATTAACCACCTTTACGAAAGTGTCTTTGAGCTCGGGCGTAGCTACGTAATCCTCGGCCCCCATCATGGCGTATACTCTCCTGCGCAAGGGATGCATAAAGGCAGGCTTGAAGATGGGCTTCACACCTTTAGCTGCCACCTTTAGAGCAGTCTTCCTTATGGAAGAGGCGGCAAACCCAGCACTGTCCACCAACACCAACCTTTTGATGTTAGTGGGGTCGGCAGATACAAGCTTGATTGCCGTGCGTCCACCAAAGGAGTGGCCAACCAAGACAACGTTGGTAAGCCGCAGCTTATTAATAAACCCGCGTACTAGATTCGCGTAATCCCCCAGGTCCATAGCTCTTTTAGGGCTAGAGGACTTACCAAACCCAGGGAGATCTAAACAGTAGAGCTCATCGTTCATATCGTCGGCCACATCGAACCAGATGGTGCCATCAGACCTCCAGCCATGAAGAAAAACAAAAACCTCTCCCGAGGCGTCTTTAGTAGGTGCGTTTGAATAGTAGTTTAGAAGAATCTCATCTATGACTATCTGTTTTTGGGCCAAGGCAGACATCTTGTGGGTGCTGAGGGACTCGAACCCCCGGCCTTCTCGGTGTAAACGAGACGCTCTAGCCAGCTGAGCTAAGCACCCGTAAGGCTTATTCTAGAGAGAGTTAACTAATTTTTCCAATCCTCTCGTGGGCCAGGATGGATTCGAACCATCAACCGCCAAGGTATAAGCTTGGTGCTCTAACCGTTGAGCTACTGGCCCGCTTAGCTATGGCAAATATAGCTCATGCGCCTTACCTATTTCAACAAACAGGTCCAAAAACCGAAAGGCTCCGCTAATCTCCATTGCTGGAGGGCGGAGCCTGTCGGGTTGTGCCTATCGAATGACTTGGAGAAGCCTGTCAGCTCCCATAAGCCGGTCTTCGCTGAAGGGGCCGGGCATACCAGGCGCTCTGGCAGCCACACCCGCTTCAACGACTGACTGGAGCGCGCGCATGAGGTCTCGAAGAGCTCGCGGGAAGGGGAAGTACTCCTCTTCCTCGGTGATGGATACGAAGCTGAGCTCCTCCGGAGAGAGAGCATCAACAACGGCCTTCACCTGGCTCTCGGGCACAGAGGCGCCGGAGGTGACTCCGACCCTCTTCACACCCTCCAGCCATTCAGGCTTGATGTCAGCCGGGCCATCGATTCGGTGCGCTGGGGTGCCTTCGTCTCGCACCGCCCTAACCAGAGCATTGGTGTTCGAAGAAGTCTTGCTTCCCACTGCCAGAACCAGATCGGTCTGTCGGGCAAGCGCGCGCGCTGCCGATTGCCGGTT
>CAYMRK010000022.1:0-7504 GCA_964392905.1 uncultured Candidatus Saccharibacteria bacterium
GCCCAGGGGGTCAACCAACGGGTGCTCTATATGGTCTGACAAGTATCCTTATAAAGCTCTTCAGGGACGATCATCCCCGATATGCCGCCGCCGCCTTTGATAGGCCCGAACCAACTCTCAGGGATGAAATGTATGAAGAGTACAAGGCTACTCGTCCCCCAACTCCCGATGCCTTGATTGGACAACTCAAGGAGGCACACACCTTACTTGAGCACTTTGGCATAAAGACTATTGAGACCCCCGGCTATGAGGCCGATGACATTATTGCTACCCTAGCCACTAGGTTCGCTAGTCCCAACCTACAGGCAGAGATTATGTCCGGCGACCTCGATATACTCCAAATAGTTAAGGGCAACGATATAGTGGCACAAGTCCCCAAGAAGGGCATATCAGAGACCATGATCTACGAGGAACCTCAGGTGAAAGATCGATTTGGGGTATTACCAGGAGCCATAGATGACTACAAGGGCCTCGTTGGTGATAACTCGGACAACATACCGGGTGTTGCAGGAATTGGGCCCAAGGGGGCAGTAGAGCTGCTCGGAGAGTACGGCACCATAGAAGGCGTGTACCAGAACCTCGAGAAGATTAAGAAGACTAAACCCGCCTTAGCAGCCAAGCTGGAGGCAGGCAAAGAGAGCGCTTTTTTGTCCAAAAAGCTGGCTACTCTAATCCTCGATGCCCCCGTCAGCGAAGAGCTAGACGCCCTTGAGACAGGTAATCCCCTGCGAAGCAAAGATCTGTGGCAGTACCTCGAGACTCTAGGGTTTAAGACTCTTATAGAGCGCATTAAGAAAGAACAGCAAGAAGCCAACAAACTCTTTTGAAGCTATAATAGAATAACGATGAAGTTAGCTAACAGGCTAACACAACTTTTCCGAAACTTGCGTCTCCCTGCAATGCGTTGGGTGTGGGGTATTTGGCTAGGAACTATACTTCTGCTGGCTATATCCGCCTTCGCTATCAGCGCAAACCTTTGGCTAGTAGTCTACGCACTTATCATCTTGACTGCAGCCATCGGCCTATCAAACCACGAATACAGACGATCCCTGCGTAATTTTGAAACCAAACTGTCAGCAGGCCGGCTGGAGAGCATAGTCACCAACTTAGAGGATGCAGTCATAGCCTACGACAGCGATTTTCGCATCCTAATCTTCAACGCTGCTGCCGAGAGACTATTTGGTCTGTCTAAAGAACAGATTCTCAACCAAACCATTGGCCCTGAGAGGGCAAGTCAGAAAGGATATCAGCTCTTAGTGCAGACCTTGTTCCCCTCGCTGGCACCAGCAGTCGTGGGAAGAAGCGAGGCCAACCAGTACCCGCAGGTGGTAGACATATCCTTTAACAACCCTACCAAAGAGTTCAGAGTTTCGACCGACCGCATTGTGTACGGATCAGGAAACATTTTGGGATTTGTGAAGGTTGTGCGAGATCGAACCAGAGAGGTGGAGCTCGTGGAAACCAAGTCAGAGTTCGTATCCGTTGCTGCTCACCAACTACGCACCCCTCTTAGCGCTATCAAGTGGACTCTTGAGAGTTTGGTAGAAAACCCCAACTTATCGGAGGAAGACAAGGCCCTGGTCCAAAATGGCATGCAAGCCACAGCCAACCTCTTGAAGACCGCCAACGATCTTCTAAGCGCAGCTGAGATTGAGGGTGGAAGATTTGGATATGAGCACAAGGAGGTGGAACTGGTGAAGTTCATAGAGGACATATTGGCTAACGCCCAAATCGTAGCTAAAAAGTACGGCCTCCAAGTATTCTTTGACAAAGGAAACATTCAAGAGGTTAAAGTGTTCGCGGATCCCAACAAGCTGGGTATTGCAGTCACAAACCTGGTAGATAACGCTATGAAATACAACGCCAAGAATGGTTCGGTTACGGCACGCCTCAAGCAGCTCCCAGACAAACCTTACGTACAGGTAAGCATACAAGATACCGGCATTGGTATTCCCCCTGGCGAGATGGAGAAACTCTTTAGTAAATTCTATCGTGCCCCCAATGCACGCAAGGTCCAAGCTGACGGAACGGGCCTAGGTTTGTATATAACCAAAAACATAATCAACCAACACGGCGGTGAGATCTGGGTAGAGTCTACTCTAGGCAGAGGTACCACATTCTTCTTTACCCTACCAACCGATCCGAGCTTAGTCCCCAAAGCCGAAGTAGCAGAGCTGTAAAAGTGCCAGAGCTCCCAGAGGTAGAAACCATAGCCAGAGACCTCAACCGCAAGGTGGCAGGAGAAACAATCGTAGATTTTTGGACTGACTGGCCCAAGGTGGTGAAAAGGCCTAACCCCACTCAGCTCAGACAAGGGATTAAAGGGCTGCAGATCAGACGCGTAGGGCGAATAGGCAAAAACGTCCTTTTCCACTTGTCCGAGAACAAGATGCTCTTGGTGCACCAGAAGATGACAGGCCACCTCATGGTTGGCAAGTGGCGTATAGACAAAAAGACGGGGAAAGTAACGCCCCTAGGCAAGGGGGCTCTTCAAGAAAAGGTTAATCAATATATTCACGCCATCTTCACACTAGAGAAAGGCAGCATGATTGCCTTGTCTGATATGCGCAAGTTTGCAAGGATTGCCTTTGGTGACGAAGAAGACATCCTTAAACTCCCTGACATCAACAAGCTTGGGCCAGATGCCCTGTCACCAAAACTGTCAGTTAAAGAATTCAAAGAACGGGTCGGTGAGAGAAGCAAGGCTATTAAGGCTACCCTCATGGATCCCAGCGTAGTAGCGGGAATTGGCAACATTTATGCCGATGATATTTTGTGGAGCGCCAGGGTCCATCCCCTAAAACCTGCCAACAAGGTCACCGCAAAAGAGATGGACGAGATCTTCGAACACACACAAAGGATTTTAAAGAGGGCCGTTAGGCTACGAGGAACCTCGGTAGGAGACTATAGAGACACAGCTGGGAGAAAGGGTAGATACGGCAGAGAGGTCTTAGTCTACCAAAAGACCGGCGACCCCTGTCTGAGATGCGGAACACCCATTCAAAGAACAAAAGTTGGGCAGCGGTCGGCCCACTTTTGCCCGCGCTGCCAAAAGTTATAAACACAATTTCCGTACACCCTACTTATGGGGTACACTATGCCTATATAGGTGGCTAAGAAAAAATACATCTTTGTCGTAGGAGGAGTTATGTCGGGAGTCGGCAAAGGTGTAGTCACCGCCTCTGTAGGGAAGATTCTCCAAAGCAAAGGATTTCGGGTCACCGCCGTTAAGATTGACCCATACGTAAATGTAGATGCGGGCACCATGAACCCCACCGAACACGGTGAGGTTTTTGTTTTGGACGACGGCTGGGAGTGTGACCAAGACCTGGGTAACTACGAACGGTTCCTAGATAAAGAGTTCACGCAAGCAAACTCCCTAACAACCGGCAAAGTCTATTTATCAGTAATAAACAAGGAGCGTGCCCTGGGATATGGTGGTAAATGTGTGGAGGTAGTGCCTCATATTCCACTACAAATCATTGAAGATATTGATACCGCAGCCAGCAAAGACAAGGCGGAGATAGTCCTAGTAGAAGTAGGAGGCACGGTAGGCGAATATCAAAACATCCTCTTCCTTGAAGCAATCCGCTTCCTGAAGCTCAAAGATCCAAAGAGCGTAGTAACCCTACTCGTAAGCTATCTCCCGCTACGCAACAGGGACAATGAGCTAAAAACCAAACCAACCCAGTACGCTGTACGGACACTCAATGCCACCGGTATCCAGCCGGATATAATTCTGGGGCGTGCTTCTGTGCCCCTAGATCAAAAACGTAGAGAGAAGATTGCCCTCAACTGCAATCTAGAAATAGAAGATGTAATATCCGCTCCAGAAGTTGAGGACGTGTACGAAGTCCCCCTCTCGCTAGAGAAAGCTGGCATTGGTAAGCGTATTCTTGGGAAACTCGATCTCAAAGCGAAAAAACACGATTTGTCCGAGTGGGAACGCTTCGTAAAGAAGATTAAAAGACTCAATAAAGAGGTGAAGATCGGTATTGTAGGTAAATACTTTGGTACGGGCAACTTTATACTCTCCGACGCCTACCTGTCAGTCATCGAGGCTATAAAACACGCCTCCTACGCCCTCGGATACAAGCCCCAAATAGATTGGATAGATGCCAGCAAAAGAGTCTCCTTAGGCAAGTATGATGGCATTGTCGTGCCAGGAGGCTTCGGGGGTAGAGATGTAGAGGGCAAGATCAAGGCCATCCGCTACGCCCGCGAGAGAAAGGTCCCCTTCTTGGGGCTTTGTTACGGCATGCAGCTAGCCACAGTTGAGTTTGCTAGGAACGTAGCAGGGCTCAGGGGAGCTGCGAGCACAGAGATCGATAAGAAAACACCCCATCCAGTAATTGATATTATTCCAGACCAGGTAGAAAAACTGGAGGATAAAAAGTATGGAGGCACGATGAGGCTAGGTGCATACCCAGCCAAACTCAAAGAAGGCTCAATTGCGGCAAAAGCCTATGGCAGCGAAAAGATTTCTGAGCGGCACAGGCATCGTTACGAGGTAAACCCGGAGTATATTGCGAGGCTCGAGGCCAAGGGCATGGTCTTCTCTGGGTGCTCTCCCGACGGGGTGCTTATGGAAATTGCAGAGCTTCCCAAGAACAAACACCCATTCTTCTTGGGAACTCAGTTCCATCCTGAACTGAAGTCTAGACCACTAGCTCCCCATCCTCTGTTTAGTGAATTTATCAAAACGGCTGTAGCAAAAAAGAGGAAGTGATATAATGCCCGTATGCTAATCACCCTATATGGGCCCGATTCGTACAGGCGTTTAAGTAAGCTCAAAGAGATCGTAGATGCATACAACTCAAAGGAGGGGAATTTGAGTCGTGAGCGCTTTGATCTAAGAGAGAAGGACTCACTTGATAAGCTAAAAGGGTTTTTGGGCAGTCAGTCCATCTTTAGCCCTAAGAAACTTGCCATACTGGATGAACCTTTTGAGTCCACCCACACCAAAGAGCTAAAAGAGCTCCTTAAAGAGCAGGTAGAATCCAGCGATACAACTGTTTTAATAAATACCACCAAGAAACAATCAGCACCCTTCAAGTTTCTTGAAGAAAAACCCAATAAGTTTGAAGAATTCGCGTCTTTGAAGAGCACAGAGCTCACTAAGTTTATAAAGAAGGAAGCAGAAAAAGCCGGGCTTAGCCTGTCTACTAGTGAAATCTCCAATATTGCTACCGCAGCAGGGGGGGCTGACACCTGGAGGATTGTCACAGAGCTTGAGCAAATGGTCCTAACTAAGAGAGCGCAGACGGCCAGCAAGGGGCAAGAGACTCAACCAGACTACTTTCCTAGTATCAATGCGCTCAAGCGTGGGCGTAGTGTAGGCGATCGCCTAAGCGGATTAGAGAAGCTGTTATCAGCCAGACGTGATGATCCAGCTAAGGTCTTTAATATGTTGGCCTTCCAGCTCGGGAGCGCTAAAGAGGCCCAAATGTATGCAGACTACGACGTTGCCATCAAAGCCGGCAAGCTTGAATATGAGGAGGTTCTATTGGCGATAGCCTTGGGGTTAGAGTTTAACCCTCTGGATTAGCATCTGCCTGGGGAGCAGGAGACGAAGGGGCTGCGCCCCGTAACTTCTTGCTTAGTCTGGCTTTTAACCGATTAGCCTTACCCTGCTTAATCAAGTTTTTCTTAGCAGCCTTATCAAGCTTCTTAAATACTCCTGGTAGCTTGCTGGAGGCTTCTTGGGTGTCCCCCGCCTCTACTGATTTTCTGTAATCCTTGAGGGTTGCTAAGAGATCTCTCTTCTTGCGGAGATTAGATATCTTCCTCTTCTCACTTTTGCGCAAAGCCTTCTTAGCTGTATTAGTGTTTGGCATTCGAGGGTTAAGTATGCAGTTTGATGATGTGAAGGTCAAGTCGCAGAGGTTAGCTCTATCCAACTAGTCCACCTAGCCAGAAGACTTGTGCAATTGAGAAGACGCAGGCTAAACTTTAGTTGGTGAGGGATGTTTACCCGATAAACATGCTAAGGATGTAAAACGATAAACATCTCCTGCATAAAATGAGGGGCAAAAGAGAAATAACCTACGAGTATATTAGGGGATTAGTAGAAGGAGAGGCTACATTTACTTTCCACACGACGCCAAGGTCTTTAGTAGTCGACGGCAAAGTAGAAAAGATGCGAGTTCCAGCTTTTGTTATTCGCATGCATGAGCGAGATAAGCCTCTAATTACTGCAGTAGCTGAAAAGTTGGGGATAAGCTCAGATCGTGTCTCTATATACGGCCCCTATAGGGCTGATGGGCACAAGAGAGGCAAGATAGTGAATCTAGCAGTTAGAGACCTAGGGACCCTTAAAAACGTAATAATTCCGCTGTTTCGCAACAAATTAATTGGGAACAAAGCCAAACAGTTTGATGAGTGGGTTAGGATAATAGGCGAAGACCCACGCGTCCCCGAACAGTACAAGATAATATATAGATTAAGTAAGGAAGGTGGATTTTATGATAGAAATATCAGTAAGTTCGACAAGATAGTGAGAGATTAGGCAAATTTTGTTAACAGTGTAAATCGTGGAACATTCTGTACAACAAAATGGCTCAACCATGGGAAAACCCGGTTATTTTCTATTGACATAAAGTGTTTCACATTGCGTGTGAAACACAATTTGTCAACACTTTATCCGGAAATTCTCCCTAATTTCCTATAGGAAACGGAAAGCGGCAACATGTGGCAATTTCCGGATAACCTGTGGAAACTGTGTATTACTTCGCAACTGTACCCCTACCGCATAATTGCCGTATACTTAATTGAATGAAGGAGTTTCTTTTGGGCCTCGTTTCCTATTTAGTTGTTATGGCAGTACTTGTTGGCATTATGTTTGTCTTACATTGGATATATGGACTATTCGTAAATCCATATGATGATAGTGGGTTATGGTTTACGATTGTAGTGGCGCTAATTGCTTATTTTGTCGGATACTCTAGGGGAGAAACCAAAAAGAATGATAAGATGAGCACATGAAGCACGGATGGAATAAGTGGAAAACGGGTATTAAGACCTTATTTGCGCTCCTAGCCCTATGGTTGGTGGTTGCCCAGCTAGCGCAAGAGGGTAGCTTAGTTAATCTAGATCAACTACAAGCGGGTAATGATGTGCAGACTATGTCTTCTATAGGAAGCGCTGGTGGACAGTTATTCCCTCTAATCTTACTTGTTGTCCTATCAATTAGTATCTACTCAGATTTGTCTGGTAAGCGGATTAGCCTTTTCGGACGCAAAAAGCGAGTTAACAATGATAAGTAAGCGTTTATGGGCCTAGAGCGTTATAAGTAGTGCAACGGTGTTGCGGAGGTAGTATAATTAAACCCAAGAGAGATGAAGGCTAGAATTCCAATCAAAAAGCTCAAGTTGATGGTGCGCTACTTTGCGACCCATACCAACCCCAAGCTACTGGGTAAAAAGAAACTGATGAAACTATTTTATTTCACAGATTTTGGTCATGTGAAAAAATATGGAACACCGGTTACATATGATGACTATGT
>CAYMRK010000023.1:0-6817 GCA_964392905.1 uncultured Candidatus Saccharibacteria bacterium
AAGGTGCCGGAGAGCAACTACAACGCAGGCAAGCTAGTGGACCCCTTTGCGGTGGCGAGGATCGTCATCGGTGATCTCGAACCCATTGTTCGGGCAGGGGAGAGCGTCGTCCTTAGCGGCTCACCTCGATCTGTTGAGGAAGGTTTAGGCAGCGAGAATCAGCTGGGTCTCATTCCCTTCCTCGAAGAGAAATACGGGAAAGAGAATATGTTGGTGTTTGTCCTAGATATCCCGCTTGAAGAATCTATTGACCGCAACTCTAAGAGGTCTGGCAATAGGACCGATGACGCTGCGCAGGTGATTCGGGTGCGCTACGAAGACCAGTATCAAAAACGTGTGGTGCCCGTTATAGATAGGATGAGGGACATGGGATACCGCGTTATAGACATAGACGGTATGCCCCGACCAGAAGTGGTCTCATCAGAGATTAAGAAGCACTTACCTAATGATTAAACAACCCGAGGAGATAAAGAGAATCCGTCAGTCAGCGCGGATCCTGGCTGATACGCTCAGACGCCTGGCCAAGATGGCTGAACCCGGCATCAATTTAATGGACCTAGAGCGCTTTGCTCGGAAAGCGATTAAAGAGCACGGTGGTACCCCAGTTTTTCTGGGATATCGTCCCAGTGGCGCAAGGGAGGCGTATCCTTTTGCTCTTTGTACATCGTTAAATGAGGTTATAGTCCACGGCAGGCCGAGACCCTATGAGCTCAAAGAGGGGGACATCCTGAAACTTGATCTGGGAGTTAACTGGAAACGGGGGATTAGCGATGCGGCTGTTACCGTTCCCATCGGCAAAATGTCTGACGAGGATATGAAATTGATAGAACTCACCAAAAAGGCGTTGGCAAAGGGCATTGAACAGGCCAAGCCAGGGAACCACACCGGTGATATTGGTCACGCCATTGAAACCACAGTCACCAAAGGAGGCGGCAAGATAGTGGAGGGGCTAAGCGGTCACGGAGTGGGACACGCCCTTCACGAAGAGCCGTCTGTCTTCAACTTCGGCACCCCGGGAGAGGGCGTGCTTCTAAGACCCGGTATGGTTTTGGCGATAGAGCCTATGGTCTCTATGAGCACTAGTAAGGTGGATCAGCTTGGCGATGACAGCTACGCTACCGCCGATGGCAGCAGCTCCGCTCACTTTGAACACACAGTGCTAATCACCGAGAAGGGGAACGAGATTCTAACTAGATAATCCTTTTGCGAAAGATTCCCTGGGGGGTTGAATATTCAACGTAGTTTTGTCCCTGGGAGTATGAGAATGCATACACTCCTGTGCTCAAGGTCATCTGGTTGAGCGGTGTTAGACTGCTCACTTCAGTGAAGATCAAGTTGCCCCCAACAAGCGCAAACAAGTGAGCGCTGTCTTTAAACCAAGCTATGTCTTGGATAGAGCCAGCCAGATCAACTGAAGCCACCTCTGCCTTTTCCAGGTCGTATACAAGTAGGGGGTTGTTCCCTCGCACAATGGCGACTTGTTCCCTGCTTGGAGAGAGCTCGAAGTCAACTACCGCCTCAGCCAATACCTCTGGTGTCGCGCTGTTTGCAAAAAGAAGCAGGCGGCCTGACTTGTTGAGAACCAACCAACCCAGAGAGGTGCTTTGGATCTTTCCTATATTAGAAGTATTCGTCTCTCCCAGATCCAAAGCGGTGTTGATGGTGCGCAAAGGCAGGTTAAAGACTTTAATCTGAGAATCTTCAATCCAGGCCACTGTATTTTGGTCCTGAATGTAGAAATCGTTAGGCCCTAGAGCAATCTGTTCGAGCGAGAGTCTTTGTGTATCCAACAGATATATGGCCCTATCAGTCGATACGATGAAACGCCGGTCGTTGTAGGGATAGGGGAGGACCTTCTTGAGGCTCACGGCCCCAGGCAGCTTCAATAGATTCTCCTTGAGATTGTTGAAAGTCAGGCTGACATTCAAGTTCTCATCTGGTTCAAAGGCATTCGCTAGGTAGTAGTTACCGGTTTGGGTGCTGCGCGTCAAAAGGGTACCGCTTTCACTGAGCGATATCACTTCATGTCCTAAAACATCAGTACCGTTTAGCGTTATACCGCCTCCTGCCTCTAGGGCTAAGTGCCTGCCGGCAGCTTTCATTTCCCTGGCTGTAGATGATGCTACTCCAACCGGCTCATCGTCGGGAACTAGAATGATAGAGTCGAAAACGGTGACTGCTCCTGAGGCGACAGGCGCATCTTTACTCCAGGTTGAATGCCCTTCCATCGTTACCCGCACCCTGTATGTATCGCTGGCGAGGTTGTCTATGAGCGTTCCTCTTTGCAGGAGGCCAGCTTTGTTGTTAATACTTTTGTCGTCCAGCTCGATCTGGGCCCTTGGTGGGATGGAGCTGATGTATATGCCTCCTGTTGCCTCAAGTTGAAGGGTCTTCCAGTCAAGGTGGTATCCGCGCGAACTCAAAACCAAAAAGCCTCCTACTAACAGGAATAGGAGTACGAAGGAGTAGAATAGAAGTCGCCTGGTCTTAATTGACATCAGTCCATATAATAAGAGACGTGAAATTCGTTGTAAACGGAGGCAAAAAGCTGGAAGGAACTATTGAAGTGGCGGGGGCAAAGAATGCCACCAACAAAATGATGGTGGCTTCTCTTTTAACTTCTGAGCCCTGCGAGTTAGAAAACTTTCCCCATATTGATGAGGTGGATATTACCGCTGAACTTTGTGAGCATGTTGGCACAAAGGTAGAGAGACAGGGCAACGTATTGAAACTCCACACTCCGGAAATCACCAATACAGAGGTTACAAGTCTCACGCGCCGCAACAGACTACCTATCCTTACCCTTGGACCTTTGCTTGTAAGACACGGGAAGGCCAAGATCCCTATCGTAGGCGGAGACAAGATCGGCCCGAGGCCCGTGGATATGCATATTGATGCTCTAACTGCGATGGGAGCAAAGATTGAAGTTGATGACGAGCACTACTTGGCCTCAGCTCCTAACGGCCTCAGGGGCACTCGCATAGAGCTTCGGTACCCAAGCGTTATGGCAACCGAAAATATCATTCTAGCAGGCACCCTAGCCAAGGGCAGAACTGTCATAAAAAACGCTGCTATTGAACCTGAGATTGTAGACCTCATCAAGATGCTTCAGAAGATGGGCGCTATCGTCGAGATGGGCGCCAACAGAACTGTATATGTAGACGGAGTAGAGAAGCTTCACGGGGTAAGGCACACAATTCTGCCGGACCGCAATGAAGCGGCTTCCTTTGCTGCTTTGGCCGTTGCAACTGGAGGCAACATTCTTGTCAAAGGCGCCGTTCAAGAGCACGTCATGACCTTCCTTAACGCTCTGCGGAAGGTGGGAGGAGAATATGAGGTGCTTGATGAGGGTATTCGTTTCTGGAGAACTGGGCCACTCAAAGGCATTGAGCTCGAGACCGATACGCACCCTGGATTTATGACCGACTGGCAGCAGCCTTTTGTCGTCTTGCTGACGCAGGCTGCCGGGTCGTCCATAGTGCACGAAACTGTATACGAAGACCGCTTTGGATATACCGAAACCTTGAATTCAATGGGTGCAAATATTAAGCTCTTTCCCAGATGTTTAGGCGAGCTGGAATGCAGATTCAGCGGCCAAAACCATATTCACAGCGCCTTAATTCACGGACCTACCCCTCTCAAGGGAGTGGAGATGAAGGTTAATGATCTGCGGGCGGGTATCGCAACTATCATCGCTGCTTTAGTGGCAGAGGGTGAATCGGTTATCGACGGTGTTGAGGAGATAGATAGGGGATATGAGAAGATTGAAGAACGCCTGCGCGCAGTAGGGGCTGACATTAAAAGAATTGACTAGATGTTTATAAGCAAGATCGGTATAGATTTGGGTACCACCAACACGGTGGTCTTTGTGCCGGGAAAGGGGTTTGTAATTAACGAGCCTACTATCGTGGCCTTGAGCACGCCTGACAACACGGTGCTTGCCGTGGGTCGCGAGGCCAAAGAGATGATTGGTAAGACCCCCGGAGACATTAAAGCGTACCGTCCTCTTAAAGACGGCGTGGTTGCCGACTACTACATCACCCGCGCCATGCTCAAATACTTCATTAGCAAAGCCGTAGGGCCGGTAAACTTAGCTAGACCAGATGTCATCATTTCCGTTCCGGCCGGTATCACAGCCACCGAGAGAAGGGCAGTTGAAAATGCCGCTGTAGAGGCTGGGGCGAAAAGAGCATATCTCGTAAGGGAGCCTCTGCTTGCAGCTCTGGGGGCCGGAATAACTATCAACTCTTCCTCCGGCAACATGATTGTAAACATCGGTGGAGGCACCGCTGAGGTTGCTGTGATGTCCCTGGGAGGCATCGTAGCCTTTTCTAGCTTAAGAGTTGCCGGAAACAAGATGGATCAGTCCATAATTGAATACGTGAAAAAGACTTATTCCGTCTCTATTGGTGAACAGACCGCCGAAGCCGCCAAGATTGCAATTGGAAGCGCTGTGCCCCTCAAAAGCAAGCTGGAGTTCCAGTTGAGAGGGAGAGACCTTGTGTCTGGGCTTCCAAAGGACCTCGTTATCAACTCCAATGAGATCGCTGAGGCCATCAATCCGCTTTTGATGGATATAGCCTCATCTATTCAATCCGTCTTTAACGAAACTCCGCCTGAGTTGGTGGCCGACGTTATGGAAAAGGGCATCATCCTCTCCGGAGGAAGCGCTGGCCTCAGAAACATTGATGAGTTCTTCAAGCGTCTGCTCGGAGTACCCGCATACGTTGCAGAAGAGGCTATCCTGTGTGTGGCCAAAGGCACTGGCATCGTGCTCGACCACGTCGATATATACAAACGCACGCTCTTAGCCAAGAAATAAGCCTTATGCTAGTAGGCCATAAGGATAAGCAGGAAATCTTTGCAAAGCTCTTCAAGAGCGGGGGTCTCTCTCACGGCTACATCTTTTTCGGCGAGGACCAGGTGGGTAAAAAGACGTTTGCTCTGGCTCTCGCAAACTTAATTGAGAAGGGAGAGTTCGTGCCTCCTGTGGGTATCTTAAGCGAGCACACCCTCATCGGTCTTTCAGGATCGAGTATTGGTATCGATCAGATGAGAGATGCCAAACACTTCATCTTCCAAAAGCCAAGTTTGGCTTCCAAGAGGACGCTCATAGTGGACGATGCCCACAAGCTCACAGTGGACGCCCAAAACGCAATCCTCAAACTGACGGAAGAGCCGCCTGAGAGCGGCCTCATCATCCTTGTCACCCCGACGCTGGACTCGCTGCTGCCGACCCTCCAATCGCGTCTCCAAAGAGTATACTTTCCTCGAGTGCCAACCAAAGAGATTGAGGCCTTTTTGAAGAAAGCGAGGGGGCTAGACGCAAAAGAAGCCGCAAGGGTGGCCAAGCTCTCTTTAGGAAGACCAGGTAGGGCAGCGAGCCTGCTTGAGGATCCTCTCTTTAAACGCTTCTCAAAGATGGCCAAGGACTTTATCTCCAAGCCTTCGCTTAGAAAGGACACCATCAAAGCGCTCCTCAAAGAAAACGACGATGTAGAGGATATGGATTTGATTGATATCTTCGTTAGCCATATTATGGCAGAACTAGCCTTGCAGCCGGTAGAAAACCAAGTGACTCTTGGCACATTGTGTGATCGGTTCACTAAGATGTCGGACTTCTCCACGAACCGCAGGCTTCAGCTAGAAACAGCACTATGGAACTTATAGAACAAGCTAAAAGTAATTTCGATAAGCTTCTCGAAGAGTTCAAGGGTGAACTTGCAGGCATCAGAACCAACAGACCCACCCCTAAGCTCATTGAAGATATTCCTGTCATGTACATGGATCAGAAGATGTCTGTTAAACAGCTGGGATCTATTGGCATCGAGGCGCCCCGCAACTTGGTAGTTAACGCCTGGGATCAAAATGCTGTTGCCCCAATCGCTAAGGGAATCCGCGAGGCTGACTTGGGAGTGGGCGTTGCAGAGCAAGGCAAGTCAGTGAGGGTCTCACTCCCTGATCTAACCGAAGAGCGCAAGCAGGAGTTGGTAAAGGTAGCCAAATCTTTAGCCGAAGAGGCCAGAATCAAGATGCGCCGTGCCCGGGATGAGGTTCAAAAAGACATCAAGGAAGAAAAAGACGAAGATATCGTCTTCAAGAATAAAGAGAGGCTTCAGGAGTTAGTGGATGGCTTCAACCGACAGATAGACGAACTGATTGATAAGAAAACTCAAGAGATTCTAGAGTAATATGTTCACTCTCATTACTCTGGCTCTTTTGGTGCTACTCATACTCGCGCACGAGTTCGGCCACTTTGCCGCGGCTAAGCTTTTAGGCATCAGGGTGGATGAATTCGGTATAGGTTTTCCGCCCAAGCTTTTCTCTAAGAAGTGGGGTGAGACGACATACAGTTTGAACCTGCTGCCCTTTGGGGGATTCGTAAAGATCTTCGGCGAGCAGGGCGAGCAGGGTGAGGGGACTGATGCTAAACGCAGCTTTGCGGTTCAACCCTTCTGGAAGAAGGCCGTCGTCATTCTCTCAGGGGTCTTTATGAACTTCCTCCTGGGATGGGCTGCCTTCACAGTTGTGCTCTCCCTTGGAACAACTCCGGGGATCTTCATAGAGAAGGTTATGCCTGGCAGTCCGGCTGAGGTGGCTGGTTTCGAGGCGGGGGACCTCATTCCCGGCTTTGCTTCAGCTGACGACTTTTCAAACTTCATAGAGGAGAACAAGGGAGCAACGGTTGTTATCGCCGACAAAGAGGTGACGATCCGGGAAGAGGCTCCTGAGGGGGAAGGAGCTCTTGGCATCGTCTTCTTCTACAGCGAAGGCGGGCGCTTGGGACTTTGGGAGAGTATCACCCGCGGCTTCACCT
>CAYMRK010000024.1:0-6804 GCA_964392905.1 uncultured Candidatus Saccharibacteria bacterium
CGAGGAGCGCGAGGACCAGCTGCGAGCAATCCGGCGACGCAAGAACCTCGGTCTCATACTCGACGATATCGAGAAGGACATCGAGAAGGAATCGGGTGGATAACGGCGATCTCCACCCCATATACAGAGCCGTGGCAGAGCAATCTGCCACGGCTCTCGTGCTTTCTACGTAGACCAGGCTATCATTGACATTTACCCCTATTTATGGTATACAGATATTAGATTTGACTTGAAAAACACGCCCCAACCCGCCAGGTTGGTTGCGTCATACGGAATTCCACGCGCAAACGCACGTGGACAGAGACACAAGAAAGGAACTGATCCATATGGCCAACCAGCCACAGCCACGTCCTGCGGATCCTATCCGTCAGGCGCTCAAGGGGAGAGTTACGACGGCTCTCACCGCCCTTGTTGGCGGGCCCGACGCAGCGATGGTTGCTGCGTGGGTGCGTGACAAGGTGAGCATGCATGCGGAGGAGAACGCCGACCGTGTGGTCGAGAGAGCTGAGGCACTCGAGGCCAAGATGGTCATGGAGAATGCTCTCCGGATTCACGAGCCCGCAGTCCAAGAGGCGCGTGAACGCATGATCAACAATGCCGAGGCGCGAATCCTCAACTTCATCCGCCTGTTCGATCCCGAAGGGGTCGCCATGGCGGAAGAGGATGTTCGCAACGGCTGGACCCCAGGAGGTATCTGATGGGACTCGGACTCATGAGGTATCTGAGCGCCTACATGGACGCTCAGATCGCCCCCCTGGCTGCTGGGGGTACTCGGAGACTCCGTAGTCTCCAGCAGCTCTATCGCCGACTCACCAACGCCGTTGCCTGGCTGTTGGTGGTCGGGATGTTCACCGCGGTGGGGATCCTGGCGCTCGGCGTCAGGGGCTTCTCTCGGGAAACCATCTTCATCGCAGCCGCGCTTACCACGCTCCTGATAGGCACATTGGCGATCGCCTGGTACATCCGGGCAGTCCTCAATGTCGATTTGGGAGAGGTGACGCTCCGCCACGTGATCGGCCTCTTCCGCGAGGGGGGGCATCAGTGGCCGGATGCGGCGCAGGGAGCGGTCAACGCCATCCTGCGTGCGCGGTTGGGCCCTGCGCTGCTGGCGGTTCTGCCGCTTGCAGCCGCGACCTGGGTGGCGACGTTCGATCCCGCGGGGCAGTGGATGTCCTTCGGAATCGTCCTCGGCGCTATCGTGCTTGCCATGGTGGGGTACTTCATCCCCCGCGGCACGCCGGAGCAGCGAGCGCTCGTCTTCCTGGTTGCCCTAGGACTGACACTCTGGGCTGGGTTCATGGCTCGCGAGGGAAACCCCGCAAGCTACCAGAACCAGGCGGTCGCCGCGGCAGAGGCGGCAGGTGAGCCGGACTGGTGTACGCACCAGATCCCGGCTCCCGAGTGGGTTGGTGGATCTCAGGCGGAGGGCTTCCTCCAGTATGAGATCCTCATCCAGCCCGGCTGTGCGGTTCAGTACAACCGCCCACCCGGGACCTGGTGGGATAGCTGGTCCATTCTGCCAGCCAACCGCGCCTCTTGGTATGACGTCGAGTTCCTCGACGGCGACCAGGGCGTGGAGCGCTGCGGTGCGCCGCTTCCCTTCCAGAGCGCGGTTGCTCCGTCCTTCGTCATCCATGACGGGGGTGGGGTTGCAGAGTTCTGGGTGTGGGACCCAACCCGTGTCTCGGATCCGACGACCGGCCATGTGTGTCGGTCATGAATGGCACAGAGCTCGGCTCTCGACCACACAACCGGTGTGGCCACGAGAGTCGAGCTCTTCGACTTTTTGAATATACATACAAAGAAACTCGCCAAGCGCGAGTTTCTTTATTAACTTTCTTCGTTGTTAAACCTAAGTGGTGGCTAGGAAGTCCTGTACCACTACGCTTACACCTCCGGCTAGTACTCCTACTACCAATGCAACAACGGAATAGATGAGTACTCTTTTGGCGTTATCCACCTTTTCTGTATTACCCTGGGCAATCAGGTATAGGAAGGCAGCGTAGAGCACGAAGACGATACCTAGGGCCATTAAGATTCCGAACATCCAACGGGCGATGGTGACTATAAATCCGATCAAAGTACCAAAGTCGGTTGGAGCATCTGTTGGCAGATCCGGAAGTTGCCTGTCGCCCTCAGAAGGATTGAACTGCGCCAAGGCCACGCCTGGCAAAAGGCCTGAAAGTAATAGTGATGTCTTTACGGCAAGTTTCTTCATTGTCTACTTAAAACAATACTCGACCTTTTAGCGTTTTAATTATACCAGATTTACTAACTGGTTTTAGCAAATCTCGAATCCGTTCCTATCTATGCAATCGTTTATCTCTTCTCCCCCAGAGCCAGTGACGCCCACAAAGTTTTGGACTAGAGCCCCGATTCCTCCGGCCAAGACTGCAACCACCATAGCCACAATGGCCCAAACTAAGGTTTTACGAGCCGTGTCTATGCGTTCTGTGTTGCCTCCTGAGAACAGATAAAGGAAGGCGGAATACAAAACCATAACGGTACCAAGAGCTATTAGGATTCCGAACATCCACTGAGAGGCTCTTACCATTACATTGATAATTCCCTCAAAGGTACTCACTGGAGAATCTGGAATTTCTGTTCCATCTATAGGCTCTACGGTTCCCCCTAGGATATCGGCTATGATGGCAGCTGTACCCCCGGCGACAAGGAGAATGACGAATCCTAAGATTGCCCAGAAGATGGTCTTGCGACCCTTATCAACCCTCTCCGGGTTCCCAGCTGAAGTCATCAACTGAAAGGCCCCGTAGAGAATGAAGATGGTGAGAAGTGCGGTTGAGACACCGATGATGAATTTAACTATTCCATTAATTAAGCCCCCAATGCCATCGGCTTTTAATGGATTATCTAGAGCGAATTCACCGGTAACGGAGGTGGGATTATTTGGGGTTGTAGTTGACCCTTCTCCGCTTTCATTACCTCCTGTAGCCAAAACTGTCTGCCCCAGGGTAAGGTAAAGCACTATTTTGCTCCACGCTTTTGCTAATACTTTCATCATTGTCTTCATTATAAACTATTAGGACGTTGTTTCTGCTGGTGGGGGTTGTTCAATAACACCGCATTGAAGCCCCTGGAATCTCCACCACTCTCTCTTGCACCTTGTTTCATCCACGAAGAAGTTTATAGCTGTGTTTAGAACCACCCACGCAACCAGCACTATAACCAGTCCAATTATCGCAGCTGTGATGTTTGCCTTGCCTTGATTGATGCCCTCGGGACTGCCCTGAGAGATGATCAATCTAAAGGCTCCTACAACCACAAACAGTATTGCTATTAAAAACCCTATGCCGATTAGTGTATTTACAATAGTCTCGCCCATGCTGAAGAGGGCATTCATATCGCAGGGCGGCATCGGCGTGCCATCAGGGCATATGTTGACAGGTGTCTTCCCGGGGGGCAGGGTCGGATCACAACATGGAACAACCCCTCCCTCAGAAATTCTGCCGGGTTGGGCTAGTGCGGTTGCTATAAAGGATAGGATCATCTTTGTCTTAAGCCTTCTGTTATTATAGCCTGCGCTCGCTGAATAGCTCTGTTAGCGGTCTGTTCTTTTGAAAGCACCAACCCAATAGCTTCATTAAAAGCAGCCTCAACGCTCTCTTCTCCCAACTGCAACCAGCTTTGGGCTGTCAGCGCCTGTTTGGCGAAGATGCCATTTGTAGTGTTGCTAATTGTATCGTTAATCAAACTCCTCAAGGCTGGTGAGTGGTTGGTTAGGTTGCTGTAGGCCGCTGCGGTGTTGGTGTCAGTGGTGATAAAGTTAACAAACCTCCAGGCTTCTTCTGGATAACTGCTTTGGTTGGAAACAGCCAGTCCCCAGTAGTCGGCTACATTGACGGCATTGCTTGGATCTAGTTGGGGTAGTTCACTAACCCCTATATCCAAAAAGGCGTTGCGGGCCTGCAAGTCCTGGAGCTCGCTGAAATACACGAAGACTCCCGCCACCTCACCCCTGGCAAAGGCGTCGTAGGCAGGCTTCATCTGTTCATCCCAGGAATAGGCAGTGCTCGCCGGATCACTGAATCGTGTATATATAGCGAATGCGTCCCTACCTGCTTCATTAGCAAAAGTGGCTGAGCTTAACTTTTCGTTAATCATTGGTGCGCCTGCCTGCATGAGAATAGCCTGCACTAGGCTGGAGGCGTTGGGAACAGTTGCAGATGTGCCACCTATAGCGAATGCTCCTTGAGTAAGGATGTTGTTTGTTTTCTTTACCAATTTAGGGGCAGCCGCGGCCAGTTCATCCCAGGTACGAGGAGGGAACACTACTCCTCCCTGGCTAAACAGAGCCCGATTGTATGCCAGCACAAGCGTATCTATATACAAAGGCATCGCGTATATGGCGCCCTCCGCCGTAAAGTCCTGCTCCGCTACGCCAGGAAAGGCTTTTTGAAAGCTCTCGATGGTGTAGTCTTTGGCGGGAGCAGGCGTTAGTTTCTCCCCGTGCTTGAGAAGCCAATTGTTCTCGATCATAAAGACGTCTGGTCCTCTTCCCACGGCCATTGCATTTACTAGATCCCGCTCGTAGGTATCAGCGTCCATAGCCTGGTAGCGAACTTTTATATTGGGATAGGCGGTGGCAAAGCGACCGGCAACATTCCTCCAGGTACGTGAGTCATCAATCCCCCAAACCGTTATCTCAATTCCCTGTCCTGTATTTCTGCGCCCCGGCAAAACACCCAAGAAGACTAGTAACAGTAAGAGGCCTATGAAGCTGACTACGGCTATGAAGACTAATTGTGGCTTTGTAAATTGCATCTGGGGTCCTAGAGGACTACAGAGCCGGCCAGCTTATCTCCAGATTTGAGAGTAATTATCTTCACTCCCTGAGCAGAACGACCGGTTTTTCTAATGTCTTTAATCTTGGTCTTTAACACCTGCCCCTTCTTGGAGATGGCGAGCAGCTCATCTTCCTCGATTATAACATGGGATGAGACAACCGGACCGGTCTTTTTGGTTACTTTAGCAGTGATGATTCCGCTTCCGCCGCGACGCTGTACTTTGTATTGAGTAAGGGCGGTACGCTTGGCGTATCCATTTTCCATAACTACCAGGAATTCTCCTTTGGTGTCTTTTTCTACTACATCAAATGAACTTAGAGCGTCTCCTGATTTGAGAGTTATACCTTTGACCCCAGCTGCTGAGCGACCCATAGCTCTTGCGTCTGATTCCTTAAAGCGAATCGACTTGCCCTGGGAAGTGGTGATGATCACTTCATCTCCTTTGCCTACCAGCTTGACCCACTGAAGGGTGTCTCCCTTCTTAAGATTAATGGCGATGATGCCTGTGCGGCGGATGTTGGCAAAGTCCTTGAGGGCTGTCTTTTTGACCATACCTTTCTCTGTTGCCATCATTAGCCCCTTGTCTTTACTCTTCTCCTCTTGGGAGTAGTTGATGATGGCCTGGATCCTCTCTTCGCTAGAGATCTCCAGGAAGTTATGGATAGCTCTCCCTTTGCTGGTGCGTGTTCCTTGGGGAATATCGTATACCTTCGTCTGGAACACACGCCCTCGGTCGGTAAAGAACAGCACGTCGTCATGGGTGCTTGCCCCAAGGAGGTGCGCCAGAATATCCTCCTCGCCAACAGCAGATCCAATAAGGCCTTTCCCGCCCCGGCGCTGTGAACGGAAGGTAGTCGGAGGGATTCGTTTAATATATCCGTCTCCGGACATGGTAATAACTGTCTCTTCTTTGGGAACGAGATCCTCGACGGAAAACTCTTTAAGGCCTCCTGTCACCACCTTTGTCCTGCGCTCATCGCCGTAGCTGTCTTTGACAGCAATCAGCTCGTCTTTAACCACTCCGAGGATCTTTTTGGGACTGGCTAAAAGCTCGGTTAACTCTTTGATGAGGGCCTTCTTTTCTTTGAGTTCGTCTTCTACCTTCTTGCGCTCAAGAGCTGCCAAAGCCTGCAGGCGCATCTCGAGGATGGCCACCGACTGAACCTCAGTCAGCTTGAACTTCTTCATCAAATTCGCCTTAGCCTGCTCTCTATCAGAGGACTTTTTAATGGTCTCGATTACCTTATCTATATTGTCTAGCGCTGTGGCGAGACCCTCCAGGATGTGGGCTCTCTCCTTAGCGCGCTCCAAGTCGTACTTAGCCCTACGAGAAACTACCTCCTGGCGGTGTGTGATGAAGCTGGCGATTACGTCTTTCAAAGACATAGTCTCGGGCTTAATGCCGTCTGCTAGGGCAACCATATTGAGGTGAAAGTCTTTTTGGAGGTCTGTGTGCTTCCAAAACTGGTTCATAATCTTTTGTGGAACAGCTCCCTGCTTGAACTCTATGACAATTCTTACTTGTTGGTCCTTGTCAGATTCGTCGCGGATATCACGCACTCCCTCAATCTTTTTGTCGTTTACCAGCCCTGCCATCTTTATTAAGAGATCTGACTTGTTGACCTGATACGGGATTTCACTAACGACAATCTCTTTCTCACCCACGTCTACCTTGGCTCTGGCGGTTATAGCACCCTTGCCTGAGACATACGCGGCGGTAATGGCTTTGCGGTCGTATATAACTCCTCCGGTTGGAAAGTCTGGCCCTTTAATAAACTCCATTAGGTCCTCTGAGGTGGCTTTAGGGTTATCGATTGTGAAAACGGTTGCGTCAATCACCTCCGTTAGGTTGTGGGGCGGGATCTTTGTTGCCATACCAACAGCAATACCGTCGGAGCCGTTTACCAAGAGGTTTGGGAATCTGGAAGGCAGCACCACTGGCTCTTTCCGAGTGTCGTCGTAGTTTGGTAGGAAGTTAACTGTTTCCCTTTCTATGTCG
>CAYMRK010000025.1:0-6569 GCA_964392905.1 uncultured Candidatus Saccharibacteria bacterium
CCGGAACGCCGTCCTCGGCACTAAATCGATGGTCGAGCCGGGCTGGATGGACGTACCGATGGAACAGCGCTTTGTTGTAATCGGCTCGAAGCCAGGTCATCTAGGTGGTCCACCGCGTATAGTCGATGGACGCGGGATAGAGGCCGACGATTACGAGATTGTGGCAGACCGTAAGGCTGGCTTCCAAGTCGGCGAGCGGGTGCGCTTGGGCTATCACGATTACACCGTAGTAGGTCTCACCGAGAACATGGTCGGGTTCACCGCTGACCCGGTCATTTACACTACTTTAAAGGAAGCTCAAGTAATCCTCTTTCAATTTGATCCAGACCTCCTCCGCGACAGACGCCGGCGCTTTGGAGAGCAGTTCTCACAAGAGGCTTCAATCGCACCGCGCTTGGCCGAGGCGCTCGCCAAACGTTCAGCCCGGCTATCTGAGGATACGCACATTGTGAACGCTATTGCCGTCAAGCTCGAGCCTGGAGCATCCGCTGAGGTAGTGACAAAGGAAATTTCCCGGTGGAAGCGCCTGGATGTCTTCTCCGTACCCCGTCAAGTTAACATCCAGCTCATGGGGTCGAACCGGCTCATCCTCCTACAGCTTTCGCTCTTCAGGGTAATTCTGGTCACCATTGCCGGGATCGTGATCGGAATCGTCATCTATACCTTTACCCTTGACAAAGTGAGGGAGATCGCTATTCTTAAGGTTATGGGTGCGCCAGGGCGGCGTATATACAGCATGATCCTCCAGCAGGCTGTCATCATGGGAGCCATAGGGGCTGCCCTGGGCGGGGCGCTCGAACTTATGATCGAGCCTTACTTCCCCCGGCGGGTAGAGGCGACTTACGGAGATATCGGCCAAATGATCTTTGTCATGGTCGTGGTTGCGGTACTCGCGAGTACACTTGCAGTGAGAAGGGCGATGAAGGCAGACCCACGTAGCGTTTTGGGTACATGAGGCGGTGGTGATATGGAGTACATCATCCGAGCGGAGAAGATCATTAAAGTTTACGGGATGGGGCGCACGCTTGTTGAGGCCCTGAAGGGTGTGGACCTCGCGGTACGCCCTGGCGAACTATTTGCCATTATGGGGCCAAGTGGCTCGGGCAAAACGACGCTTCTTAACATCCTGGGCCTGGTCACTGAGCCAACCTCAGGACGTCTTATCCTCAACGGCGAAGACATTTATGGTGGCGCTAGGCGCGACTTCGCGAAGCTACGGCGTGAGAAACTAGGTTTCATATTTCAGTTCGCAAACCTCATCCCCTTCCTTTCAGCCAGGGAAAATGTGCTCCTTCCTCTTGATTTCATTGGGGTATCTGCCCGTGAGGCTGCAAGACGGGTGACGGAACTATTGAAATACCTGGGCCTCTCCGACCGCGCAGACAACATGCCTGAATCACTTTCGGGCGGTGAGAAACAACGCGTTGCAATTGCCCGTGCGCTTGCTAACGAGCCCAAAGTCATCCTCGCTGACGAGCCCACCGCAAGCCTCGACACGGAGAGGGGACTGAGTGTCATGAAGCTCCTTCGGCAACTCTCGACTGAGCGCCGGACCGCAATCTTGGTCGTCACCCACGACACTCGCATGATCGGGGAGGTCGATCGGGTGATCCACCTCATCGACGGACAAGTCTCGGAAGGATTGGAAATCTCCCTCGGGGGCAAGGTGGGTTAAGTGCAGTGCGATAGATTTCTATGGAGAAGATTATGAAGAAATTTAGAGGGTGTACCCTTTTCACGGTGCTCTTTCTGATGGGATGTGCCGTAGGGCCCGACTACAAGAGACCAGAAATCTCAATGCCAACCAGGTGGGGTGAGAGGGCTGATACCTCACAGATTGACATCTCGCAGTGGTGGACGCTTTTCGGGGATTCCACGCTCGAAAGACTCGTAGAGAAAGCGCTCCAAGAGAATCACGATCTAAGGATCGCCTGGTCGCGTGTGAAGGAAGCCCGGGCGCTTGTCGGGGTGGTCAAGGGCATACTTTTGCCTGACCTTAGCGCATCAGGGTCCTATCGACGGAGACACATTAGCGAGAACGTCCCCTTCTTTACGGGTGCTAAACGTACCCATAACATCTATTCTGTCAATCTCGACTCCGCCTGGGAGATCGATCTTTTCGGGGGAAGGCGAAGAGCTGTTGAGTCTGCGGTGGCGGAGCATGAGGCTTCGGTCGAACTCTGGAGGGCGGTCCGGGTTTCCCTCTTAAGCGAGGTGGGCACGAGTTATGTCGGGGTGAGGGGGAATCAGAATCTTCTGCGGGTTCTCCGCAATGACGTAAGTGCCGTTCGTGAGACCGTTAATCTCGTCCGGAAGCGCCGCAAAGCTGGCCTTGCGGCAGAACTTGACGTGACGCGCTCCGAAGAGGAGATCTCTATCGTGGAGGCTCGAGTCCCACCTGTCGAGGCTGCAATCTGGCATGGAATCCACAGGTTGGGAGTACTCCTAGGGCAGGAACCTCGGTCACTCGCGGAGGAAATCTCACGAGAAGGACCCGTTCCGGTAGCGCCAGCCGAAGTGGTTGTGGGGATTCCTTCGGAACTCCTTGCGCGGCGCCCTGACCTCCGCGCGGCGGAGCGCCGGCTCGCCGCCTTAACCGCAAGAGTTGGTGAAGCGATTGCCGATCTCTATCCCAAGTTCTCACTCACAGCGGCGTTTGGCCTGGAGAGTTTTAGCGCAGCGGACTTCTTTAGCACGGCCAGTAGTGCCTGGGTGCTTGGCCCATTCGTCCGGTGGCCTCTCTTCGCTGGAGGTCGGCTCCGTGCGAGGATTCGTGCAGCCGATGCGCGAGTTGAGGAATCATTGGCCTCTTACGAACAGGCTGTGCTCATTGCACTCGAGGAAGTGGAGGATGCTCTCGTAGCTTATCTTCGCGAATGGGATCGCCATAAATCACTCGAGAGGGCCGTGGCTGAGGGCCGCAGGGCCGTTGAGCTCGTAAACGATCTATACGGGAAAGGATTGGCGAACCTCCTAGATGTCTTGGATGCGCGACGCACTCTCTACGAGGCAGAAGCTGATCTCGTGCGGAGCGACACGGCCGTATCGCTCAACCTCATCTCGCTCTATAAAGCTTTGGGAGGAGGCTGGAGACCTGACGTGCATCCCATAGCATCCCTTGACTAGTGAAATAGTACGTTCCGGAACGGCGATCCTTAGGCCCCGTTGGCAGGCCTGAAAGATGGGCTGGTATTCAGGTATAGAGATCTTTTGAGATTACCATTTATTTTGTCCATGACTTTCAAAAGGTTTCTAACAATGTTGTTAATTGTATCATTAAATTACATCCTTTACATTCATATGAAAAATTAAATAAGATTGTACTAGGAGATCTTGTATGGAAAAACAGAATAAGAGATTACAGATCAAGGTAGGTGGCCTCTCTTGTTCATTTTGTGCAGAGAATATCAAAAAAGCATATAGCCGAACTGAAGCTGTAAAGGATGTTAATGTCAGCCTTGCCCATGAGGAGGTGTTAATTCAGTATGATCCCGGGAAGGTAACAGAGTCATCACTGAAGGACATCCTCCGTCAATTAGGTTACACCATTCGTGATCCGAAGAAAGTAAGGACGTTCGAGGAAGAAGAAACTGAACTGCGACAGGAGAAATGGAGATTAATTATTGCTGCCGGATTTACCGGTACTGGGGCCCTCCTGTTGAATAGCATGTGGATGGGCTACTATCAACCGTGGTTTCAGTGGCTGATCATGACGCTTGCATTTGCAGCGATTTTTGGTCCTGGCCGATATATCTTACGGATGGCAGTACATTCCCTCCGTAGGGGAATACTGAATCAGCATGTACTTTTGGAATTTGGTGCATTTGCCGGTCTATTTGGTGGTTTTGCAGGGTTCTTTATACCACAGTTTCCTATTGCTGATTTCTTTCAGGTTGCTGTTTCCCTTACCACCTACCATATCCTTTCCGGCTACCTATCATTGAGGGTACGCACAAAGTCTTCACAAGCTGTGCGTAAATTACTCGATCTCCAACCTCCCACAGCAAGAGTAATCCATGGCGACAGGGAGGAGACGGTACCGATCGAAGAGGTACACGTTGGAGACCGTGTACGAATACGTCCGGGTGAGCAAATCCCGGTTGATGGAGAGGTATTCGATGGTATTTCAAGTGTTGATGAAAGCCTTGTAACAGGAGAATCTCTACCTGTGGTAAAGACAGTGGGTAATGAGGTGATCGGCGGTTCAATCAACCAATCAGGGACATTGATCGTAAAGGTAATACGTATCGGAGAGGAGAGTTTCCTTCAGAGAGTGGCACGATACATAGAAGAAGCACGTGCGTTAAAACCAGGAATCATTCAGCTCGTTGACAAGGTACTCAAATACTACGTGCCAGGCGTTCTTCTGTTTGCTCTGCCTGGCATCATAATATGGACTGTAGGTACCTGGTTGTTCACAGGGCAGATAAATTTAACTCGTGGTATCTTTGCAGCCCTGGCAGTACTGGTCATGGGTTACCCGTGCGCATTAGGGATGGCAACACCACTTGCAATGATTCATGGGAGTGGTATTGCTGCGAGAAGAGGGATCCTTATCCGATCAAGTGAGGCGTTTCAAGTTTTAAAGGATATTAAGGTAATAGTGCTTGATAAAACGGGTACCATTACTGAAGGGAAACCATCGGTAGTTGATATTATACCCTTTGGCGCGGTTGAGGCTTATGAGGTGTTACGGGTTGCTGCATCTGCTGAAAAATCATCTGAGCACCCACTAGCAAGGGCAATTGTTGAAAAGGCCCATGCATTGGGTGTTATCTTAACCGAGGTATACCAATTCCAGGCCGTGCCTGGTAGGGGGGTGCGTACAGTGATCGATGGCCAAATAGTTCGTGTAGGGAGTTTGAGATTTCTTACAGAAGAGGGTGTGGAAGTGGGCGACGGATATAAGATGGCTAAAATGCTAGAAGAACAGGGAAAAACCGTTGTTGCAGTATCGCTTGACAGGGACATTCTTGGCTTACTCTCCATTGCAGATATCTTAAAAGAAGATGCTTTAGAGTCGATACGACAAATGAAAAACGATGGTTTAAGGCCAATAATGATTACGGGGGACAATCACCGTACGGCACAAGCAGTTGCACGTCAGGTTGGTATTGATGAAGTAATAGCAGAGGCAATGCCCGATGAGAAGGTAGCTCATGTGCGGAAACTGCAAGCACAGGGACATCGGGTAGCCATGGTAGGAGATGGCATTAACGATGCCCCTGCACTTATGCAGGCAGATGTGGGAATAGCAATCGGTGCAGGGACGGATATTGCTATAGAATCGGCAGATATTATTTTAGTAGGTAAACGGCTCAGTACGGTTTTAGATGCGTACCATATAGGCCGGAATTCATACAGAAAAACGGTGCAAAATCTCATTCTGACCTTTGTTTTCAATGGCATCGGTGTGCCTGCTGCCGCTACAGGATTTTTCCATCCCGGTTGGGCTATGATAGCAATGATCGCCAGCGTGAGCACTGTACTTCTTAATTCTTTTATTGGTCAGCTTCTTCCTGGTAAAAAGGTTGCGATTAAAGAGAGAAGATACATCATAACTATTCCTAATATGCATTGTGGAGGGTGTGTAAATACTATTCGAAATGAATTGGAAAAAAGGATGGGAACTCTTGAAATTAAGGCTGATTTGGAGAAACACCAGATTGAAATAAGTTCCTCTAAAGGAGATATTTCAGAGGAATGGATTAGAGAAATGCTTACAGAGATAGGATTTAAACCATCAAAATAATAAAAAGTGAAGCAATGAGACGAAGGAGCGAGGATCTTTGCATTCACCGCAAAGGCGCAAGAGAGCGCAAAGAAAGATTTAAAATATTTTTCTCTTTGTGTTCTTTGCGTCTCTGCGGTGAGATCTGTTTAAGGAACTTTATAAGAGCAAAACGTGTTTAAAAAGGCGTGAGAGAAAATATACATGAAGAAATAGAAAAACTGTCAAGAGCAGTTAGCTTAACAGTTTTTGAATTAGACTTGAATCGGGATGTTCTCATACCGGCCTATCTTATAGCTAACCTGATGTCCCCCGCGTTATGGAAATGGAGGACACAGCGCAAGGCAGTCACATCTGATGGAGTTCCTTTAAGTTGTAAGACCCGTTTGAGTGAATTACAAAGGCATCTCCATCGTTATACATTTACTCAGTTTCCTCAAAAACCAGGTGGAGACCCCTGGGGACTTCTTCAATTTTCTGAAGAAGAGAAACGCTTGGGGAGTAGTTATATTCAAAAGATAAGAGAAGAATATGATGAAACCCTCCAGAAGCTCTTAAGAGATAATCCAGAGAGCCAATTCGGGCAGATCATTAAGCAAGCATATTATAAAGAAGGTTACTTCCCCCGTTTAAGAAATGAAATTTTAGAGGTTATGAACGCATATGCCTTGATTTCTCCTGATCAAAAAGCATCTGGAAAATGTGCTGCTTTAGCGATGCTATGGGCAGCCGCATTAACAGTATGGGGGCGATTTTCTCCTGAAAAGATAGTTTTAATTGGAAATCGTGCCCATGTTTTCACTTTCCTGGATGAAGAAGACGGTCATCTTTTTAATAA
>CAYMRK010000026.1:0-2572 GCA_964392905.1 uncultured Candidatus Saccharibacteria bacterium
AACTCTTTCCCGCCAGGCACATCCAATCTTTTACGGTGGCTACCTGATGTTAAAAGCACTCTCTCGGTCTCATATTCCGTACCTCCCTCAGTTAAAATCTTGTAGTGATTTTCGCCCACCTTCTCCACCTTCGCCACCCTCTCTCCTTCGATTATCTCTATATCATCCTTATACTCCCGCAAGTGCCCTTCTAGTGATTTGCTAAAATCGAAACCTGAGATCTTCTTAGTGCCAATCCAGTTTTGAATGTCATCGGACACGCTCGACTGCCCGCCGAACTCCTCTGCGATTAAAGCGGTCTTTATCTTCTTCCTGGCAGCGTAGATCCCAGCTGCCACCCCTGCGGGACCGCCTCCAATAATCACTAGTTGAAACATGGCCAAATTTTACCAACACCCAAGACAAAAAGAAACCTCCCGCTTGGGGAGGTCTCTCTTTTAAGAACCTAAATCGTGGAATGGTCTAGGCTACTGCCTCATCGCCACCTTCGGCGGAAGCATCCCCACCTTCCTGATCCTCTGAAGGAGCAGGAGCTGCAGGCATGTCCGTAACAGGAGCATCCGTAGCAGGCTCAGCTGCAGGTCTGTCCGGCTGCTGCATTCCGTCGTTGTTCTCTTCTGTGTTCTCGTCTTGCAACTTAATGTCCATTGGAATATTACACACCGGGCAAGCTCCGACTTCACCGTTGGTAAAACTACACTGTCGGCATTGATAAGTCATAGCTGCCCGAAGGTTAAGCGACCTTTACTAAAGCTTCTTCGAGCTTAGTTCGATTGAAGCCTACTAAAATCTGTCCGCCTATGTCAAACACAGGCACTGTCATCTGATTCGATTTACTCATCATCTCTTCCATTAACTTTTGGTCTCTTGTGATATCAATTTCTTCAAAAGCAACCTTTCTTTTTTGGAAAATCTCTCTAGCTACTTTGCAATACTTGCAAAAGGGAGTTGTATACATCTTCACTTTCATGGGTTTCTATTTTACTTGGTGGTGTTACGATTGGTCAAATCTATTCGACTGCCTGGTCTCCCCTGATCCAGGCCATCACCTCACTCTCATCACTAATTGAACTGGTAAATAGCACATTCTCGGGGTTTACGGTGATACTGCTAGGACCCCAGAGCAAAAGCTCTACTGGAACCACCTGAGGAGCAATCTCCCCGGGGGCTTGAGGGTTCTCAACGCCTTGAATCGTATATGCATTATTGATGGTCATCTTAGGGAAATATGAAACTTGACCGAAATATACATCGCCGGTGACCATCACCACCGCGGTGTACGGCTTAGGTGAGGTTTGATACCAGTATATGGCCCCTAGGATCAAGGTTAGTACAACCAAAACCACCAAGGTCTTGTCCGAGAAGTTGAAGCCTGTGTTCTTTTTGTCTGCCATTAGATGGATTGTTGAATATAAGGCATTATAAATCTATATGGGAAGTATGCCAAAGCCTGGGGGAAAGTCGAAGTTAAAGCGCTTCCTCTTTTCCAACCAATCTACCGCTCAGACCATAGCCAAAAACACCTTCTGGCTCTCTTTTGGTGAAATTACCGGCAGGTTTTTGAGAGTAGCCATCATCTTCTACGCCGCCAGGGTTCTGGGGGTAGCTGGGTACGGAACCTTTTCATATATGACGAATCTTGCCGCTGTTATCACCGTTTTTTCCGATGTGGGGCTGAGCGCAGTCTTGGTCAGGGAAGTAGCCAAGAGTAAAGAGCAAAGGGCTGCTCTTTTCTCGACCTCACTTGCTCTCAAATCGGTCCTCGTGCTTTTTTCATTAGCCCTCATCATCTTTGGCACCCCACTTTTTACTGGCATTCCCCTGAGTAACTTTCTAATCTATGCCGTCGCTGGCCTCTTCCTTTTTGATTCTCTGCGTCGCTTCGGAAGCTCCATCTTTAGGGCCGAGGAGCGTATGGAGTTAGAGGCTATTATTAATATCTTTACTCAGGTGGTAATCGTAGGGGCGGGATTCGCTCTGCTGATATTGAGTCCTCTGCCTGAGACTCTAGCCCTAGCCTATGCGTTGGGAGCAGGTTTGGGACTTATAGCAACAATCTACTTTCTCATCCCCTACATCAAGAACATCTTCTCGAGCTTCGACCGCTCTTTAGTGAAACCGATTGTGAGTGCCGCCTGGCCCATGACTATTGCCTCTATCTTTGGAACCCTCTTAGTGAACGTGGATACAGTAATGATTGGATGGTTCTTTGATGCCACTCAGGTAGGACTCTACGCCGCCGCCCAAAAACCGATTGCCTTCTTTTACCTCCTGCCGGCCTTTATTGTAGGCGGGCTCTTCCCAGCCCTCTCCAGGCTGGCCCACGACAGCACGGAGAAGTTCAAGCGTGTACTTGAGAGAGGCTTGTCGATGGTTATGTTAATGGCTCTACCCCTTAGCGTTGGCATCTTTCTAACTGCTGAAAAGATATCTATTCTTTTCTACGGCACCGAATACCTCGGTTCAGCTCCCTCTTTGCGTATCTTGGCTATCACACTGCTTATAACCTTCCCGGCGACTATCTTAGTTCACGTTTTCTTCGCTCACAACAAACAACGAGAGTTAGTGCCAC
>CAYMRK010000026.1:2650-6396 GCA_964392905.1 uncultured Candidatus Saccharibacteria bacterium
CGCTGTGGCTGGGAGGGACAGTCATAAACATCGCCCTTAACTATCTTCTAATCCCTATATTTGGGATTGTGGGAGCTGCCTGGACCAGCGTCATCGCTCAGCTAGCTATAAACGGATCTCTTTGGAGCAAAGCTAAAAAAATCACTCCTTTCAAGGTGTTCCAAAGTCTTGGAGCAACCATTAAGTCGACCCTGGTTATGGCAGCGGGGGTTGTGGTAGGTAATGCCTTAGGTATCCCCTTCGTTGTCGTCCTAGTTATAGCCATCCTTGCCTACCTCGGGGCTCTAATATTCTTCAAAGACCAAACTCTCTTCGATCTTAAATCTTTGATTAGCGGCATCAAGCATGATTCTCAATCTTAGAAAACCAAAAGGGTTAACTTCCCACGATGTTGTAAATAGGGTGCGCCACATAACGGGCGAGAAGCGTGTGGGTCATGGAGGCACCCTCGATCCCCTAGCCGAGGGGGTCTTGATTGTCGCGGTCGGCAGAGATTCAACCAAGAAGTTGGAAGGTATCCTTAAAGATACAGATAAGGAATACGAGGCAGTTATAGAGTTCGGTAAAACGAGTACTACCGATGACAGTGAAGGTATCCTTACTCCCTCTAAAGGGGGAGCTAAACCCCTCGATAGGAACAAACTACTTTTGGCTCTTAAAAGATTTACCGGAACTATAGAGCAAATTCCTCCGGCCCATTCCGCCGTAAAGATATCAGGCAAACCTGCCTATAAAATGGCGCGTAAAGGAGAGCAGCTTACTCTCAAGAAACGCACGGTTACCATCAACCAGGCTAAGCTAATCTCTTTTGATCCACCTTTGGCTAAGATCGGATTCTCTGTTTCTTCCGGCACCTATATCCGCTCCCTTGCTAGAGATCTGGGTAAATACCTAGGCATTGGAGCATATCTAAAAGAGCTGAAGAGGACCCGCGTGGGCAACTTTACTCTCAAGGACAGCATCACCCTAGAGGAGCTGGCGCAAAGACTCCAAATGGGGGATACTGAAAGTTAATGAGTCGTAGTTTGCTGAGGAAACTAGCTATTCTACTGGGTGACTGGGGGGCACTCTACTTATCGTTGTTTTTGCTCGTAGTTGTTCGCTACGGAGCCGAGTGGGATGTCCAATGGGAAAGGCACCTAGCTCCTTTTTCATTACTTTTCCCGCTATGGTTGATAGCTCTCTACGCAAGCTATCTTTATGAGACTCGCTTCCTAAGGCCGAGCATTGACGCTTTCAGAGCTATGGGAGTAGCAATCTCTGCCGCCTTCATAACGAGCATTACCTTTTTCTATCTCTTCCCACCAGGGCTGATCCAACCTCGAAGGAACCTATTAATCTTTACAATTATCTTCGCCCTTACATTCATTACTTGGCGTGCTCTTGCCTACCGAACAATTCGCTCGAGGGTTAAAACTAACGTACTTTTCTTAGGAGAAGGGCCGCAAGTTAAAGAGCTCCTTAAATTCTTCAAAGACAACCCCGAGCTTGGATATAAAAGTACGGGCGTACTCAATGGGAAAAATTTGTCAGCTGAAGTAATAGCAAGTCACATAAAAGAAGCTGAGGTTGGGTTGGTTGTAGTGAAGTCAACAGGAGGGTCGAGTGGCAACGTCTTCACCCTACTCTCAACAGGAGCAACCACTATTGACCTGGAAGACTTCTATGAGCGCTTACTCAACAAAGTGTCGCCAGAGATGCTCGATGACACTTGGTTTATAAGGAACCTGGAGAATGTGAACCTTGAGGTATATGAATTTGGCAAAAGACTTATGGATATCTTGGTTGCCATCCTTGGTCTAGGAGTATTGGCTGTTCTCTTCATCCCTGTCGCCTTGGCAATCATTCTCGACTCAAGAGGACCCATTATATTCTCACAAGATAGGGTAGGTAAAAATGGCCAACTATTTAAAATTTATAAGTTTCGAACTATGAAAGCTCTTGCCCCAGACGGTTCAGCTGAAACCCAAGGCGCCAAGTGGGCCAAGAGCAACGACAGCCGGGTAACTAAAGTTGGTAGAGCTCTGCGTAATACACGCATCGATGAGTTGCCGCAGTTTTGGAATATCCTAATAGGAGATCTGAGCTTCGTAGGGCCTCGCCCTGAAAGACCAGAGTTTGTAGAAAAACTACGCAAAGTAGTACCCCACTATGATATACGCCACCTCGTAAAGCCAGGCTTAACAGGATGGGCTCAAATAAACTACAGATATGGAGCTTCTGTTAAAGATGCTCATACTAAACTCCAGTATGATATATACTATGCAAAAAAACGTTCTTTGATGTTGGACTTAGCAATTATTTTAAAAACTATGAAAATAGTTTTTACCGGCGAAGGAAGATAAAAAAATGCCCCTCAAAAAATCCGAGAAGATAAAAGATTTCTTATTTAAGAATCAAAGTGTTGGGCAGACAGTTGCCAAAAATACTTTTTGGCTCTTTGGCGGAGAAAGCGTTAGCAGAGTCATCAAGATTGCTATCGTTGTATATGCAGCCCGCGCTCTAGGAGTGGATGGTTGGGGCGTATTCTCATACGCCATTACTCTGTCTGGGTTTTTCGTTATCTTAGCTGACATGGGGCTCAACTCATTAATAGTTAGGGAGGCAGTTCAGCATCCGCAAACAAAAGACAAGTACGTATCGACTATTCTTCTTATGAAATTGCTCCTTACCCTAGTTAGTGCTCTGTTGATTGTCATTCTGGCTCCAGAGCTTACAAAAATAGAGGCCGCCAAACCACTCTTCCCAATAGTTGCCACCCTCTTAATCTTTGACAGTCTAAGAGAGTTTGGCTTGTCGCTTAATAGAGCTTTTGAGAGAATGGAATTGGAGGCCGGCATAAGAACTCTAACCAATCTTGCGATAGTAGGACTTGGAGTTCTCGCTCTGATTATTTCTCCGAATCCTAGGTCCCTGGCGATCGGTTATTTAGGTGGCAGCATAGTTGGATTCCTGATAACTGCTTGGTTGCTAAAGAAACATTTTGTTGCTTTATTCGCTAACTTTTCGAAGAAGCTTATCCACCCCATCTTGAAAGCAACCTGGCCCCTAGCTCTCTCTGGTGTGCTTGGTGGAATCATGATAAGCACAGATATCCTGATGCTTGGTTGGTTTGGTGATGCAACCCAGCTTGGTCTATATTCTGCTGCTCAACGACCAATGCAGGTTTTTTATCTAATCCCCGTACTTATTGCAACTGCAATCTTCCCCGCCCTAGCAAGGCTAGTCAAAGAGCAGAATAGCGCTAAGGCGCAAAGCGTCTTAGAGAAAAGCATTAGCGCTACTTTGGTCTTAGGAATCCCTCTTGTAGTGGGCGGGGTAATACTAGCGAAGCAAATTATTATTCTCGTTTTCGGCGCTAGCTATTTACCATCTACTTTAACCTTCCAAATTCTAATACCAACTATTCTGGTGGTCTTCCCCGCTGCTATAATTGCAAACGCTATTTTCGCCTACGACAAACAGCACATTTTTGCCACCTTTATGGGGGCTGGAGCGTTAGGAAATATTATTTTGAATATAATCCTTATACCTATCTGGGGGATAGTAGGCGCCGCAATAGCTACGATCTTTTCTCAAGTTTCCACAAACTTTTTCTTCTGGATGAAAATGAAACAGCTAAATCGCTTTTCTATTCTCCCTCACCTAAAGAAGATACTCTTATCGACATTTATCATGTCGATAGCTACATTTACCCTTTTAGCCCTAGGAATAAATGTTGTAATAAACATATGTCTTTCAACCGC
>CAYMRK010000027.1:0-6247 GCA_964392905.1 uncultured Candidatus Saccharibacteria bacterium
GCGGCCAAGCCTATACCATTGGCTTCCTTCATGGCTTTACGCATCTTGGCCACCAGCTCGGCTATTTCCTCCCTGGAGTATTTAGAGAAATCGAAGTCCTTGGTCTTTAGACGCAAGAACTTCTCCTCCTGTTTGTTTTCAATCTTTAGAATCTTTGCCATCTTTGAGTATTCCCATTTGATCTACGATTTTCATGAAATAGGCGCCTTTGTTCTCTATGTTTTCTCGATCGGCAACGTCTTTGGCTAACTTCAAGAGCCTATCAGCATCATGCTTTTTGGCCAACCGCATATACAAAGATTTGTGCTTTTCGTCACCCAAAGCCTCCGCTATCAAAAGCCCAATCAGCTGATGCTCTGAATAGACGCGGGATTCGCTCGAGCGGCGCTTAAGCTCCTGGATGTAGTCCTTGTCGCCCCCGCTTTGACCCATGCCTAAAGGATATAGCCTGCCTCTTCAGTTGAAAAGGCACGCCTCAGCACGCTAGAATGCCTGAGAGTAATAAAATGCCTCGTCCACAGAAAGACAAGGGAGGTCTCATAAAATACCTCCTTGCGGTTGTAGTGTTGGCCCTTTTCCTGGGCACAACTGCTTTTGCAGCCTACACACTAGGATACAAAGCGGGAATAGCAAATCCACGTACTGTTGTAGTTGAAGAGCTAACCAATATAGAACAGCCACCCGATTCTGAGCCCAAGATAGATTTCTCTATATTCTGGGAAGTCTGGGATCAGCTAAGAGAGAAGCACCCCGGCTTTGAAGACATAGACAAACAAACTCTAGTGTACGGCGCTGTTAAGGGACTCACTAACGCGCTAGGAGACCCAAACACCGTCTTCTTTACGCCTAGTGAATCCAAGCGCTTCGGAGAGGACATAAGCGGCAGCTTCAGTGGTATCGGCATTGAGATATCTATTAGAGATGATCAACTCGTGGTCGTAGCGCCACTTGCCAAATCGCCCGCTGAGAAAGCTGGCTTGCAAGCAGGGGATATTATTCTCGCGATAGACGGAGACAGCACCAAGGGGATCACTATAGACGAAGCAGTTGATAAGATTCGCGGAGTCAAGGGCTCTACTGTGGAGCTAACTATCCGCAGAGCGGAAGAATCTGAGGTACGAACCTTCCCAATAGTGCGTCAGGAAATACAGGTGCCATCTGTAGAGGCCCGCAAGCTAGAAGACGGCATTCTCTATCTACGCATCCACAACTTCAGCGCCAATACACCCTTAATGTTCTATACCGAGCTACTGAAGAACGCCTTTGATCCAACTAGAGGGGTGGTGCTCGATTTAAGAAACAATCCAGGCGGATTCTTGGACATAGGAATCGAAGCCACGGGCTGGTTTATAGGCAACGATAAGCTCGTAGTTACCGAGCAGTTCTCGTCCGGAGAAGAAAATCCCTTCTACAGCCGAGGCAGCGGCCCCTTGAAGGAACTGCCTTTGGTAATCTTGGTCAACGAAGGCTCTGCTTCAGCTGCTGAGATTATGGCCGGCGCCATACGCCACCATCGTGGCACAAAGTTGATAGGCACTCCAACCTTCGGGAAGGGAACAGTTCAGCAATTTGACCAGCTAAGTGACAGCTCTAGTATTAAGGTAACGGTGGCTAACTGGCTGCTTCCAAACGGCGACCTCATTGAGGGGGCCGGTCTCCAGCCCGACATCACAGTAGAACAGCCCGAAGATGATATCATCAACGGTTCTGACACTCAGCTCCAAAAGGCAGTCGAAGTTCTAAAATCACAAATGTAGTCATGCAAGTATTACTACTACACGACGTTAAACACGTAGGACGCAAAGGAGAAGTCAAAAGCGTCTCTGACGGATACGCCCGCAACTCCCTTATCCCCAAAGGACTAGCCAAGCCTGCTACTCCCGGAGAGATTGGGGATGTAATGCAGACAAGAGAGAGGGTCGAGGAACTCGTTTCAAAACAGAAAGACCTCCTTAGCGAACTCGAAAAGCGAACTGAGGTGACCCCCGTTCCGGTATTCATTGAAGTAGGGAAGAGGGGGGAGATTTTTGCCGCAGTCAGAGAACCGGAAGTGCTCCAGGCTCTCCTAGATTATGAATCCAGGCTCAATGGATTCGACGCACGCATAGAGATAGAAAAACCCATCAAAGAGATGGGCAAGCACGAAGTATCTGTGAGTCTAGGTAGGGGAGTCCGCGGATCTTTTATGATCGAGCTCCAACCGGCTAGTTAGCCTTAACCTGAACTTCTTTGACGGCGCGCTTGTTGCCGTCGAATTTCACCTTCGTCTTCGAGAGAAACTTAACTACACCGGCAACGGTAGAGTAGAGAGTATCGTCTGACCCCCTCTTTACGCCCTTCCCAGGCACAAACTTAGTGCCCCTTTGGCGTACCAAAATCTCACCAGCATTAACCTTCTGGCCATCAAAACGCTTAACCCCTAAGCGCTTGGATTCTGATTCTCTTAGGTTCTTTGTCGAACCGGCTGCCTTTGTATGTGCCATTTATTACGTCCCCCAGTATGGGTTAAAATAGTAGTCATGTCAATGAAAAAGCTCATTCAAAGTACTCGCTTTAAGGTTGCCTTGCTTGTTTTTCTAGCTGTTCTTTGCGCCTACGGCCTGGGGTACATAATGGGCTCAGATTCCAGTCGCCCAGATATCATTATTGAAAAAGTAACCCCATAAACGCGAAAGACCTGCTGGAGTGCCAGCAGGCCATAGAGAAAAGGTGCAGTTGCGGAAGTAAAGGAGGGGTCGCCCTAAAGGCCTGGTATGAGAACCGCATTGACACAGTCCTCGCAGGTCTATAGCTCGACTGGCGAGCCCCACCTTTACCGCAGAAGCGCAGCTGCCATGCTCTCCGCCCGCGGTAGTCAGGAGGAAAGAGAGTTGTCGAGATGACAGCCTGGCGCAAAACCTTATTTAGCTACAGAAGGTGCATACCACTGGGGCAGTGCGTGGCGGGGATATCGTCGACTGGAATCGTCTCGAGGAGTGCTCCGAGGAGCTGACGCCCTATTGAAGAGCGATTTCCCCGCTGGCACGCACTGCTCCAGCTTGGGAACGATGGGCTTGTGGCCGACCGTGTACAGGTGTTTGTAAACTAAAATAGTGGAGGTGTCAAATTCGGATTACTCGTACCTAAGGGCCTCGGTGGGGCTCTTCTTGGCAGCATTCCGAGCTGGATAGATACCGAAGATAAGTCCCACCGCACCCGTTACGCCTAGACCTAGGAAAACCGCCGACAGGGGAAAGACAAACTCCCAAGAGCTGGTCAGGGTGTAGGTAAGCGCAATAGATATTAGATACGACAAGACAGCCCCTAGAATAATGCCCATCACGCCACCGATAGAGGTGAGGAACACAGCCTCTAATAAGAACTGCTGCAGAATGTCTTTTGAAGTAGCTCCTACTGCTTTGCGCAAACCAATCTCTCTGGTACGTTCTGTGATCGAAACCAACATTATGTTCATAACGCCAACACCTCCTACAACCAAAGATATAGCCACAACTGAAGAGAGGAAGGCAGTGAGAGCACCTATAATTGTCTGAATTTGCTCAGCGAGCGCTTGCTGAGTCACTACAAAGAAGTCGTCCTTTTCTGGATCATCGATATTGTGTGAGTTTCTCAGAGCTATTTCCACATCGTGCACCACTCGATCTACGTACTCAGGACCTGCTGCTTTGATTATGATTTCGTGGAAATAGTTTATTCCTAAGATATAAAGCTGAGCGGTGGAGTAGGGGATAACGACCAACTCATCTATGTTGAAAAAGGCGACCTGACCCTTCTCCTGGAAAACTCCAACTACCCTAAACTTTCTATCTTTTATTCTGATTGATTTGCCTAAGGCTTCGCTCTCCCCAAAAAGCTCCTGTTTAACCTTTTGGCCAATTACTGCCACGCTTGCTCTTTCTCTAATCTCGGTGTCGCCGAAGAGGACTCCCGTCTCGGGATACGCTTGAAAAGATTCACCGATAAACTCGGCTGAGGCTCCTAGGATAGTGGGCCTATCGGTTTCGCCTTCATAAGAGACGCTCCCCGGCACAATCACTACGGGAGCCACCTCTACTGCATCAGGCACATTGCTCCTTTGCCTTAGAAGCTCTACGTCTCTCTCCCTTAATGAATCATTGAATAGAGTATCGGCTACGTCCGTAGGGCCTGTGGGCTCCTGACCAGGACGCACTACAACTGTCTCAGCTCCTAAGCCTCCGATCTCACCCAGAATTAAGCTTTCGGCTCCTCTTCCTATAGCCATCATCATAATGATGGCGGTGATACCAATCAGGATACCCAGCACCGTCAGAAGAGAACGGGATTTATTGTTTCGCAAAGACTTGAGGGCTATTTTAGCGCCGTACTTTAACCTCATCTCCTATTTCCTTTTCTCATCTTTCTCTATGCGACCATCTCTCATATGGATAACTCTTCTGGAATATGCAGCTATCTCTTCTTCATGGGTAATGAGCACTATGGTTTTTCCTTCCTTGTTCAAACTGCTGATGATATCCATCAAGTCGTTACCGGACTTAGTGTCTAGGTTGCCCGTCGGTTCATCGGCAAAGATGATTTCGGGATCACCGACTAGAGCTCTAGCAATCGCCACCCTCTGTTTTTCTCCGCCAGATAGCTGAGAAGATTCATGATCCTTTCTGTGAGATAGATTGACGATCTCGATGGCATCTTTGACCTTTTGCTGCCACTGAGTCTCAGGAATCCCTGAGTATATCAGGGGAAGTTGAACATTCTCGGCAACTGTTGTTCGAGGGAGCAAATTGAAGGCCTGAAACACAAAACCTATCTCCTCGTTGCGTACCTTCGCGATCTCGTCCTCGCTGTATTGATCTATGCTTTTGTCATTGAATCTATAACTGCCGGCTGTCTGACGGTCCAACAGGCCCAATATGTGGAGGAGGGTAGACTTACCAGAGCCGGAGGGGCCCATAATGGCCACAAACTCGCCTTTGCTGATAGACAAAGAGGCGTTATCGAGAGCAACTGTCTCTACGTCACCGTTGCCGTAAACCTTGCGCAGATCCTTGGCCTCTATGAGTTGATTCATATTGGGGTAGGGGAGAGTTAGTCTCTGGAAAAGACGACTACCCGCTCTCCTTCTTCCAAGCCGCCTGTAATCTCTATGTAGCCATCAAAGCCCCTCAAGCCGGTAGTTACTTCCCGCTGCGTAATCTCTTCGCCAATTACTACTCGGACGAAGCTCTTTCCGTCCTCATCAAAGACTGCTCTTTGAGGTACCGCCAGCACCCCAAGACTCTCACCCGCTGAGATCTCAACATTGGCCGTCATGCCTGAGCGAATTCTCTCATCGGACTTGCTGAAGTTAAGGAGGATCCTATAGGTGGAGACGCCTTCAATAATGGTCTCTGCCGGGTCAACGAAGACCACCTCTGCAGAGAAGTGCTCGTCAGAGCCGTAGGCATCAAGGGTCACATCAGCGGGGCTGCCAATCTCAACCTTGGATATGTCTGCCTCGGCAACATATGCCTCAATCTCAAACTCCGCATCCGAGATCATGGAGACGATAGGGGAGTTGCTAGCAACAATTTCACCCACCTCAACGTCAACCCGAGTTACCACCCCCGCAAACGGAGCTCTAATGCTGCCCTTGCTAATCTCGGCCAGGATTGCATTAACGTTCGCCCTGGCGGCTTTGACTCTTTCTTCTTGGAGTAGAGTGGTGCGCAGCGACTGATTCTGGCCCGACCCTAGAGCCGCTAACTCCTGCAGATATGACTGCCTTGCTGCGCGCAGGCTGATCAAAGCATTACTAACCAAGTTGCGAGCGGAATACAGATTTGGTAACTGCCCGTTGGCTGCTTCTCTGTAGGTAGTGTCTTCGGTTCTGTAATCGGCAAAGATGTCTGCTAGCTCCTGAAGAAAGTCTTGTGCATCAAGAAGAATATCTTCAGCAGCATCAACCACAGCCAATACATCCGCTGAGTCGGCGTTACTGATAGTACTTCTGAGTTCTTCTAGAGCTTTATCTACATCAACTTTTCTGTAGCTGATATCGAAGCGCTCATTTAAAGATAGGCCGAGATAGATAGTATTGCCTACACTGGTCACAATACCAATCCTAGGCGTCACAGATGAAGTCGATCCGCGAAAGATCTCACTCAATTTGTTCTGCATCGCGTCTTCTGCGGAAACGTGCACGTCCAAAAGCTCGCTTTTGAGATCAACTAACGCGCTAGTCTCATCCACACTTCCCGTCTCCTGAGTCTCAGCTAATTTAAGCTCTTCT
>CAYMRK010000028.1:0-6130 GCA_964392905.1 uncultured Candidatus Saccharibacteria bacterium
ATATTCTTTGGCAAAATCGTCGTCGTTGGCAATCTTTTCTATAAATTCGTCTTTGCTCATCTCGGGCTTTTGCCCCTTAACGACTAGCTCTCTATATACCTTGTATGGATAGTCATCCCAAATGTGGACATTGTTGTCCACCAAATACTTAATGTTGGTCTGTCCGGACATAAACCAATAGAGTTCATGGAGTACGCCTTTCCAGTAGACTCTTTTGGTAGTTAGAAGCGGAAAACCATCCTCTAGGTCAAAACGCATCTGGGGACCGAATAAGCTGTATGTTTTGGCTCCCGTACCCTTGTCGGTCTGCTCAACACCTTCGTCCAGGATCTCTTTTAGGAGATCCAAGTACTGATATTCTGGATGTCTCTTTTCACTCATCAGAATTCTCTTTAGGAGGGATATATGTATTCATCTGCTCCTTGCTGTAGCGACCAATCTCATCGTAATCCTTGGTGGGAGTGCTAGTTAACTTAGCGAAGGTCAGTTGAGCAATCTGCATACCAGGACGCAGCAGCAAGGGCACCGTGTTCAGATTGCACAGCTCCAGGGCAACATTTAGGAAATGGCCTGGGTTGATTAGTGAAGCAGAGTTGTGCACCAAAAGGCCGATACGAGCCAGAGAGCTTTTGCCGTTTACCTCTATCAAATACTTGTCAGATCCAAAATGGTCACGAGAAAAGCCAACCACACTCACTCCAGGGTGCAATATGAAAGCTTCTCCATCGGGAACTTCAATATCGTGGGTCTTGGCAAACACCTTCTTCTCTGGGTCTATGAATTCAGTAGCATGCAGATCTGTAGCAATAAACTTGTTGCCCAAAAGGATGTCGTAGCTTGCCGGCTGAAGCCGACTCTCATCAAAATCCTTGATGACAATCTCTCCTGCCTCTATCGCCTTTTTGATGTCTTGGTCTGCTAGAAACATAGTTTATTACTCAATGACAAAGATTTTATCAGTTCCATAGTATTCAGGCCAATGCTCATTGTAATAAGCGAACATCCTCTCCAACCTTTCTTGGGGGAGCTCATCTGCCCCTATCTTCAACATCAACTCCACGAGCTCCTGTTTAGCCTGAGAGACCATACCTTCATCAGGCACCACTTTCTCAAATTCAGCCAGATATCCATAGCCTGCGTTCTTATCAATCGTAATGGTAGTCCCCTCTCCTGCACTAAACTCCTCTCTTTCCCTAGACCACTTAGCCTGATATTTAAAACCGGCATCTAGCACTAGTTTATCTAACTCCTCCAAAGTCAGCTCCTTAAACTCTTCCTCAAACTCGGCCCTGGATATACCGTTGGCGCTGGTAGTGTCATCCACAGATGCCTTCAGCACTAAAAGCGCTTTGCCCTCTGCCTCTCTAGTCCTTACTGATACCTCTTTCCCTTTTTCTACAATTAGCTTGAGCCTCTCCTTGGCATCACTCCCCAGCATGGACTCTACTGATGCATAAAGCTTGTCTAGATCACCCCCTTCGAAATAGTGATTTAACTGCTTGTGAGTAGAAACCAACTTTGCCCCCAGTAGATCCGGGTCAGTTAGCTTCTTGCGTAGCTCATCCGCTCTATCTTTGTTGCCTAGTAGGCTTTTAATCTCTACTTCAAACATTTAGAGTATACTTTAGTCTAGCTAGATTATAGCCCAAGCCCAAAGCTCAAAGAAATGGCCAAAGTCAGCCTCATAGCAGCTCTCTCGAAATATGACAGAGCCATCGGTAAGGATGGGTCTCTGCCGTGGCGTCTGCCTCCCGATATGCAGCGCTTCAAACGCCTTACCATGGGCCATCCTGTCATCATGGGGCGCAAGACCTTCGAGTCCATAGGTAAGCCCTTGCCTGGTAGAGACAATATCATCATCACCCGCAACCTAGACTACCAAGCACCAGGTGCGACTGTCCTAGGTTCAGTTGAAGAAGCTCTCCAAAAGGCTAAGAATATTGATAGAGATGAGGTCTTTGTAATTGGCGGAGGTGAAATATATGCCCTAGCTCTTCCCTACGCCGACAAACTCTATCTAACCTTAGTAGACAAAGAAGTCCCCGGCGCAGACGCTTTCTTCCCTGAATATGAAAGATTCAACAAAAAGACCTTCCAGGAGGAAGGTCAATTTGAAGACATTGGCTTTGAGTTTATAGATCTGGAACGCGACTAACCCTCGACTTGAATCCCCATAGATCGGGCAGTGCCCTCTATGATCTTCATAGCCGCCTCGATTTCGCTTGCGTTTAAGTCTGACATCTTGCGCTCAGCTATTTCCCTTACTTGAGCTTTTGTCACTTTGCCCACTTTGTTCTTGTTAGGCTCACCGGAACCCTTTTGCACCTTAGCTGCCTTGCGTAAAAGATCTGATGCAGGCGGGGTGCGCAGGTTGAAGGTAAAGCTGCGGTCTTCGTATACGGTGATTTCAACTGGGATAACATCACCAGCCATCTCTTTGGTGGCTTCGTTAAACTGGTTCACAAAATCCTGGATGCTGATACCGTGCTGACCCAGGGTTGAACCAATAGGAGGAGCAGGCGTTGCCTTAGCTGCCTCTATCTGAAGCTTAATCTGTGATTTTACCTTCTTAGCCATATTAGAGTTTCTTCACCTGCAAAGAATCCAGCTCCACAGCCGTATCTCTACCAAATACAGGAACCATTACTTTAATGCGTCCTCGGTTTTCGTCAACTTCTGAGACCTTGCCGTCGTAATCCTTGAAGGGTCCGTCCACAATCCTCACAGTCTCCCCTAACTTGAAGTCGAACTTAAGGGTTGGCTCCTTCTGACCCATGCGAGCCATAAGGCTTTCTACCTCCTCAAATGATAAGGGTGTTGGATTGGTTGAGTCTGAACCGACAAACCCAGTTACCCTAGGGGTGTTACGAACCACATACCAAGAATCGGGCTCCATGACCATCTGCACTAACACGTATCCGGGGTATATCTTCTCCTCAACTGTAATACGCTTTCCTGAGCGAATCTTTATCTTCTTCTCCTTAGGAACCACAACCTTGAAGATCTTGTCCCTCATCTCCAAAGACTCAACCCTTTGTTCTAGGTACCTGGCCACAGCGTCTTCATAGCCGGCATAGGTGTGAACCGCAAACCACTGCGGTATTTTTGTCTCTTCTTTTCGGGTAGCTTCTGTCATATCTAGATCACTAACAGTTCAAGTAGATATACGAAAAGAAAGTCCAGGGCGCCTAGGTAGAGAGCAAAAACAAGCGATACCACAACTACTATTCCTACTAAAACTAAGGCCTCTTTACGAGTGGGCCAGTTTATGCGCTTAAACTCCCTAAAGGACTCCTTCAGGAATACCGATAATTTACTGAACATCAGCAAGCTGAATAATAGCCGAGATGGGCCCTCGATTCAAGGCTCCTAGACGTCTAGGTTTTTTACTGAATCAGCGTGAACTTGAATAAAGTGTTTGCGTGGAGCCACCTCCCCGCCCATCAGAATATCAAAGGTCTTATCGGCTTCTTTGGCATCCTCGACGTTTACAATCTTCATATTCCGCTTCTCGGGATCCATGGTGGTTTCCCAAAGCTGGTCTGGGTTCATCTCTCCCAAACCCTTGTATCGCTGAATGGAAACGTTCCCTGCCCCCTTCATGCCAGCGATGACTTTGTCACGTTCTGCCTCGGTGTATGCGTATGCAGAGGCTTTACCTTTAGAAACTCTAAATAGCGGAGGCTCGGCAATATAGAGATGGCCCTCGTTGATAACTTGAGGGAAGTATCTAAAGAATAGTGTCAGGAGCAGAGTGCGGATGTGGGCACCATCTACATCAGCATCAGTCATGATGATAATTTTGTTGTACCGCAGCTTACTAATATCGAACTCATCGGCTATGGCCGTACCCAGGGCAACCACCAGGGAAGTCATTTCCTTGTTAGATAGGATCTTATCAATGCGGTGCTTTTCCGCATTTAATATTTTTCCACGCAAAGGCAAAATAGCCTGGGTACGCCTGTCTCGAGCAGACTTAGCACTACCTCCGGCTGAATCTCCCTCCACTAGGAAGAGCTCCGCATCTTCTACGGGAGTAGAAGGCAGACAGTCAGCGAGTTTTCCTGGCAAGGTCAGACCATCAAGAATTCCCTTTCTCAATACCGTGTCCTTAGCAGCCTTTGCGGCCAAACGAGCCTGAGCAGCAAGACTGGCTTTCGCCACCATAGCTTTAGCATCCGGCGGGTTAAGCTCCATGAAATCTTTGAGAGCGGTTGCGGTAGCACATTCCACTGCCGTGCGAGCCTCAGCATTCCCCAAACGCCCCTTGGTCTGGCCTTCAAACTGCGGTTCGCGAAGCTTTACTGAGATAACTGCCGTTAAGCCTTCGCGTACATCGTCACCGGTAAGGTTGTCCTGACCCTTCTTGAGAAGGTTATTGGCCTTGGCGTAGTCGTTGATGGTCTTGGTGAGGGCTGACCTGAATCCCGTTAAGTGCATACCGCCGTCTATGGTGTTGATGCCGTTTGCAAAGGACAACTCGGCTGTTTCTATCCCGTCGTTGTAGTTGAGCGCTACCTCAACATCAACTCCCTCCAGTTCTTTGTGAGCATAAAAGATGTTGCTGTGAATCACCTTAGCTCCGTCTTCGTTTAGGTAATCGACGAAGGACTTTAGGCCCCCGTCAAAGCGGAACCCGTAAAAGAAGGGTTTTTCTTCTCTTTCATCTACGAAGGTAACTCTAACTCCCTTGGTGAGGTAGGCTCTTTGACGAAAACGATCTATGATCTGTTTGCGATCAAACTCCGTTACCGAAAAGATATTGGTGTCTGGAGTGAAAGTAATCTTGGTACCGTTTTGCTTGCTCTTGCCAGTCTTTTTAACTTTCGCCTTGGGAACGCCTCGGGTGTATTCTTGGGTGTATACATCGCCGTCCTTGTGTACATCTACTCTCAAATAGCTGGAGAGTGCATTCACCACAGACACACCCACACCGTGGAGACCACCTGAGACCTTATAGGCCTCGCCGCCGAACTTTCCACCAGCGTGAAGGGTTGTAAGCACAGTCTCTAGAGCAGACTTCTTCGTTTGCTTATGAATATCTACCGGGATACCTCTTCCATCATCTCTAACCATCGCGCTTCCATCTTTGTAGAGACGGACCTCTATGGTCTTGGCGTAACCTGCCATAACCTCGTCGATGGCGTTGTCGAATACCTCCCAGAGTAAGTGGTGGAGTCCCCTACCTTCGGTAGAGCCGATATACATACCAGGCCTTTTCCTGACTGGATCAAGACCTTCTAAAACTTGAATATCTTTAGCTGTGTAGTCGCTTTTTTGGGCCTTCTTGGCTGCCATAACAAAAAATTAGACCCCTTATTGAGGTACCCTAATTGTACCAATTTTGAGGCGTGAAAACAACCTGCTAAAGGCTCGATTTTTGGCTTAAATTAAGACTATTTGCGCCCACTTTGACTGCTAAACTAAGGCTGATTTTTGTGCAGTCATCCTTGAAACAAATAGTTATGTTCCGCTACACTGAAACGACTATGGATTTCGTTATTCCCAGAGACGAAGAGAAGGAACTTATAAAGGAGCTCAAAGAGCGCAAAGACCCAGAAGCGGAGAGGATGTTGCGATATCTGGAGATGCCAGATCTTTCACGCACTCCCGGCAGTCCTCTCTACGACATGGTGGAGCGCGTCAAAAACGTTCCCCTCCAAAAAGACTTCGATACCATCAATATTCCTGAGATAGTGCCGGTGACGGTCAGCTTTGACCTATTCAACTTTGAGCAAGACCACCCAGCTAGGAGTAAATCCGACACATACTACGTTGACGAAGGCAACATCTTAAGAACACACGACACTGTCTTTTGGTATTACTACCTCAACCTCCCAGAGATCAAAGAACGCATTGCCAGCAAAGAGAGCCTCGGAACGCTTTGCTACGGAAAAGTCTACCGCAAGGACGAAATCGACCGCCGCCATATGAACATTTTCCACCAGATGGGCGGATGGTACCTAGTACCGGATGATGAAAAACAGCTTGAATTAGATGATTTAAAGAATGTTTTATCTGAGATAGTGAAGAGTGTGTTTGGGCCGGACGTTGTATATCGCTTCAACGAAGACGTCTTCCCCTATACCGATCCATCACTAGAGGTTGAGGTGCAAGTAGAGGGAGAATG
>CAYMRK010000029.1:0-6096 GCA_964392905.1 uncultured Candidatus Saccharibacteria bacterium
AAAACCCTAGGAGTGAAAAGACGATGAGGCTTCCGATGACTACACCGAAAACATTGAAGAGGAAGACTAGGAAGTTAAGCCTGATAAAAGCACCGTCTAGCAAGCTAACACCGATTCCTGCTAAAGACAAAGGTGGCACCAAAGCCACTGCAATCGCAACTCCTGGCAATATCTCCACCACGTCCTTTCTGGCCCAAGCAAAGGTGGCTGCTGCGCCAGCTAGCAAAGCCACTCCGAAATACAACGCTGGCACCGTTACAGTGTCCTCAAAGAATCCAAGTCCCTCAGGAGCTCCAAAAAGCCAAGCAGCTAAAAGGCCGCTGGCAAAGACTATAGCAAAAGACTTGAGTAACATCACGGTGACACTGCGAATCAAGGAGATCTCACTAGTGGCAATACCCAAAGCCACAAACAGGATGGGGGTTAGAACTGGCGTAAGTAACATCCCTCCGATCACCACGGAAGAGTTCTGTAGCAGCAAACCGAAAGCGATAATTAGCGATGAGATGATAAGTAGGGTGAAGTAGACAGAGTTAGGCCTACTTTTCTTAACTAGCTCGTCTATGGTTCGATATTGATCCTTGGCCCTTATGGCAAGTATGTCATCTTCGCTCTTGTCCACCCTCTTTTTAGGCATATCTAGATTATACCCGCACCCACGAGCTATTCAAAAAGACCTTTCATTATGTCTAAATTCTTCTTATCAGGTCCTCCCCCATCAAAGCCGGGCACTTCTAACATCCACGAGGTGTCTTTTAGTCTCTTCTCCGCCGCTAGGGCTCTAAGCCCCGCTAAACCAATCTTGCCTTCCCCCAAATTCTCATGCCTGTCACTGCCTGAGGCAAACTCTGTCTTGGAATCGTTGACGTGGAGGGCAACCAACTTATCCATGCCGATCTGTCTCTGCCAGCTGTCAAAGAACCGTTTTATCCCCTCGGGAGTAAAATCCAATACACCCGCTTCAAAAGCGTGAGCTGTATCCACACAAACGGCCACTCTATCCGATTTAACTCTAGACAGAAGCTTCTCTAGATCGTCTATATCATTTCCAATTTTACCCCCACCGCCAGAGGCGTTCTCCATTACCAACTTAGTCTTGCCTCCGCCTACTGATTTTAAAACCCGCGCTATTCCTTGAGCTACTCTATCTAGTGCCGCCTCTCGATCTCCCTCCTTAGCCGAGCCTATATGAAAAATCAGGCCATCAGCCTCTATTGCTGAGGCAATCCTGAAGTGAGTGGCTAAGTTCTCAACTGACTTCTCAAACAGCTCCCCTTCACTAGCCAAGTTAACTAGATAAGCAGCATGTAGATATACTGACTTTACGCCCGACTCTGCTAACGCCTCTTTGTAGTGCTCAATCGCCTCCTCGCTAGGCAGACCAGCCTTCCATTGACGCGGAGATGCTCCAAAGATTTGCATCGTCTCTGCACCCATGGCAGAGGCTCTAACCGGCGCATTGTGCAACCCGCCTGCTGCTGAGACGTGCGCTCCTAACAGTGGCCTGCTCACTTTTTCTTCTTATCGGACTTAGTTTTCTCCTGGGAATCTTCTTTCTTTAGTTTTTCCTTAAGTATCCCGGGCGCTTTAACTTTCAAAACTTTCTTTTTCCGATCTGGGCTGATGTAGAAAAGATAGAATACCGGCAAGAGACCCGCACTATTGATGAGAATCAACAGCACGAACCAGAGGGTATCTCGACGACGGGCAGCACGCCACAGCGCAAATCCCTTCCATATCAAATCCCAAATCTGAACTACTACTAAGAGCATAATCTGGCTCTCGCTCAAACCGGCAAATATATCTTGTCCTCCCCAAACATCCATATACTCTCATTTTGCCACAAAGCACCAATCCACAGAAATTCTTGCCAAGAGGACTCCTCACCCTCAAAATAGAGAATGGTTTTTAAATTTCTAAGATGCGTTTTCTACACGATGAGGATAAGCACAAAGAGCTTACATACGAAGACGCCTTTCTAGTACCCCAATATTCAGAGGTGCTCTCGCGGATGGATGTCGATATAACCCCGCCCGATGGAACAGGCGCCACCATCCCTATCGCTGTCGCCAACATGACCTCAGCCGCCGGCAAGAGGATGTCTGAAACCGTTACTAGGCGTGGAGGTCTGGTTGTCCTAACCCAAGACACTGCCCTGGAGCGCATCCAGGAAGTAGTAACATACCTCAAAAGCCGCCACCCTGTTTTTGAAACACCCGTAGTTCTTCACGAAGACGAAACAATCCAGACGGCACTCAATCTGATATATAAACGCTCTCACGGCGCCATTGTTATAGTAGATCAACGACAAAAGCCTCTGGGTATATTCACCGAAGGCGATGCCAAAGGCCATGACCGATTTGCTCGGCTCGGTGATGTTATGACCACAGATATCGTTTCCGCAGATGAGGGCATTTCTCCAGAAGAAGCATTCGACAAGATTTACCACAGCCGCGTCACTGTCCTGCCTATAACCAACGCCTCTGGCGAACTAGTGGGCGTCATGACTAAAAAGGGCGCGGTCCGCTCACGCCTATACAAGCCCGCCCTCAACCCGAAAGGCGAATTCATAACTGCTGCCGCCATGGGTGTGAGTAAAGATGCCCCCAAGCGCGCCGAGGCCCTGCTCGACATGGGAGTAGATATATTCATGGTAGACACAGCCCACGGGCACAGTAAACGCTTAATAGATGCCGTAAAGGCGGTGCGCGCAACCATAGGCAAAGATAAGGTTCTCTATGCAGGCACGGTAGTAACAGCCCAGGGCACACAAGAGCTCATAGAGGCAGGCGCCAACATCGTAAAAGTGGGCATAGGATCGGGGGCTAGTTGCACAACGAGAGTTATGACTGGCAATGGCAGGCCTCAACTGTCAGCCGTAATCGAATGTGCGAAGAAAGCCCGCGAAATGGGAGCTCACATCTGGGCTGATGGAGGAATTAGACACCCAAGGGACCTGGCTCTCGCAATTGCAGCCGGCTCGGCTAGCACCATGTTCGCATCCATTTTGGTTGGTACCTATGAGAGCCCTGGAGACATTCACGAAGACGAAGATGGCAAGCTCTACAAAGTTAATTTCGGCATGGCCTCAAACAAAGCCGTCAACAACAGATTTAAAGACCAAACACCCTTCGAGCTAGCCGCTAGACAATACTTCGAAGAGGGTATCAGCGAAGGGAGAATGTATCTAAAGGAGAGTATGACCGGAGTAGAAGATATTATCGACCGATTAATATCTGGTTTGAGAAGCGCTATGAGTTATGCCGGCGCTAAAGATCTAACTGATTTCCATGAAAAAGCTATCCTTGGGGTCCAGACAAGTGCCGGTTTCGAGGAAGGAAAGGCTCTATTTAGGCACTAAGTTTGTCTATCTCTTTAGCGAGGGCTATGTCTTTTTGTGTAAGTCCGCTCGCAGAGTGGGTGGTGAGCTTTAGTTCCACCTTCTTATAATCGAAGATCTTAATATCGGGATGGTGCTCGTGGTGCTCGGCTAAATCCCCTACCTTGTTTACAAACTCCAAGGCATCCTTGAAGTTAGTTAAAACGAAGCTCTTTTGAATAGCCTTGTCATCGTCCACTAGCTTCCAGTTGTTAAGTTCTGATAGCACCTTCTTGCTTTAAAATGGCTTCCTTTCTTGAGGAACCGAAGGCGTATCCGCCTACAGTCCCGTCTGCCCTAATCACCCTGTGGCAGGGGATCTTTGGATCACGATTCTTATTCATAATGTTGCCTACTGCCCTATAGGCCCTAGAATTTCCTGCCAGAGCAGCAACCTCTTGATAGCTCAAGGTTTTACCCTTAGGAATCTCCCCTACCACCTTGAGAACTCTGTCTCTAAAACTGACCTTCATGCCCAACTATTATATCAGAAAGAAATAGAGAGGGTCGGCATTATCCGTTACCCTCTCTCTGCCACCAACGGTCATGATTCCAGGTAAACCCTGGTGGCTTCGACCATGCGGTCGATCAGCTCACCTGGAATGTCCTCTGTGTTGAGGTGGACCTTGTGGTCCGAGGACTCTGCCCGGACCAGTTCGCGCCCCTGCTCTTCGATTTGGAGCTCCCCATCCGGCAGTGTCCACCACCAGAGGGTCACCCTAAACTCGCCGTGGAGAGCCTTCGTCGCAAGAGTTCGCGGGCGCGTCTGCATTCGTACAGACACGTCATACGTCACCATGTGGCGACGATGGTCGAAGCGAGGAGTCTCATAGGACCAAGCCTTGAGAAACCTGCGCCTCTGACGCTCGGTCACCGCCATTGCCAGCCCCAGGACCTCGTCCCTGTAGAAAGGGTCGACTCCTGAGAGTTCTGACTTAGGCAGCAACACGCTGCCGTCTGGGTAGCCGATGACTACCCAGTCCCCCTTAAGGGAATAGTCCCTCACATAGACTTTAGGCGCCATGGGCTACCTCCTATCTCCTATCGATTGTCGAGTTACCGGCCTATATATGCCACAAAAAGGAGTATTTGTCCAGTCTTAGAGCCCTCCGTGGCTGTGCTCGTGTGCCCTCTTAACAGCTTTATCGTGCTCTTTAACAATCCTGTCTTTTACGGCATAGGGGTTCTCCACATCGTTTATGTGGAACTGGTGGTGCATACCTGCTGTCTGTACGTGGATATCACCGAAGCCCAGAAGGGTGGGTAACACGCCCTTCACTTCTACGGTCAGATCTTGCACTCTATCCAGTCTGAACTCAGACACGTCTCGGCTGAAAAGGCTGAATTGCTCAATGTCTATGATGCGCTGGTCGGTAATGATCCAGACATCGAGGTAGTAGTTGGTCCAAATAACGAAAAACATAGCCCAGACCATGGCCAGCCAACCTGTGCAGATAGCAAAAACTGGCAAGAAAAGCTCGTCGGGCAGGTTAAGGCTATTAAAACCACCCATAATAAAGAGAGGCACTAGACCCAGTAGAATAAGTATGGCCGACTCTCTGGCCAGCACATACCAATGCCTCCTAACCTCAAACAATATGTGCTCTCCCTCTTTAAGAACCATAGCTGTATAAAACGATACTGATGGCCATAACGCCCAAGAATATACCTGTCACGGCCATGTATACATTAAAGAAGCGCTTCGTTCTATGAACATCAGTCGAGTACTCCTTCCAGTGATATGAAAGGGTTATCCCTATGAGCGTAACGAAGGCCACAACCAGCAGGAAAACAACCCACAATACGCCCGGAGTAAGATATCTTAGAATTATTTCCACTAACTAGATTTTACCACCTATCCGCCCCTCCACAAGCCAAACTATGAGTGCCTTATGACCAAGACGTCTCCATCTTGAATCTCATATTGTTTCCCCTCCGTCTTAATCCAGCCCTTGTCCCGAGCCTGAGCCCAGCCCCCCGCCTCAAGCAACCTCTCGCTGCTTATAACCTCTGCTCTGATAAACTTTTGTTCGAAGTCTGTATGGATAACGCCCGCTGCCTCTGGCGCCAGGCTCCCCCGCTTCACGGTCCATCCTCTAGTCTCCTTTTCACCCGTAGTAAAGAAAGTTATAAGATCTAAGGTTTCGTAAGCTTTGCGCGTTAACTCATCGAGGGCAGCATCCTTACCTAAATCCACCACTAGGTGCGAAAAGCCCAGATTAGCAATCAAGTTTTTGAGCTCATCTGCTACTTCCCCTTCAGACCCATTCAACAGAACAATTTGAGGCTTAGAGGTTAACAGCCCGAGTTCGCTGACAAGCTCTTTGCCCAACACTTCTTCTCCCAGGGTAGAGACTAGTTCGCCTTCTTCTAGTGTTTTCTTGACCCTCTCTAGTAGCTGTGCTTCCTGCTGCTTCTTCTTGTCTCCAGTTTTAGCATCTTTTTGAGCCTTATCGAGGCGTCGCTCCATAGTTTCTAGATCTTTAAGCATCAATTCCGTATTGATGATCTCGAGGTCGCGTACAGGATCCACCGAGCCCTCAACATGTATTATCTCTCCCGAAGTAAAAATTCTCACAACGTGCACAATGACCTTAACCTCACGAATGTGGGCCACGAACTGATTGCCCAGTCCCTCACCCTGATTAGCTCCCTTCACAAGACCGGCGATATCGTAAAACTCCACGACTGCCGGAATAGTTTTCGCCGAAGAGCTT
>CAYMRK010000030.1:0-5894 GCA_964392905.1 uncultured Candidatus Saccharibacteria bacterium
CTTTTTTAACAAAATCAGTGAGCGCAGTCTCTTTTCCAGATACCACATCGCAGCGGTGAGCATCCCGACCAATCTAACAGAGGTTGAGCGTAAATCAGTTGAAGATGCCGTGGTCTCTGCCGGAGCCTCCCGAGTTATCTTAGTAGAAGAGCCCATCGCTTCAGCTATCGGAACCAGACTCCCTATTGAGGAGCCAACCGCTAACATGATTGTGGACATTGGAGGGGGTACTACTGAGATCTCTATCATCTCCGTGGGTGGGGCTGTTGTTTCAAAAAGCTTGAAAACGGCCGGACAAAGGTTCAACGAAGACATAACCCGTTTCATTAAGAGCGAGTATAAACTCCTCATTGGTGAGCCAACTGCCGAAGCCCTAAAGATCACCGCCGGGTCAGCTTTACCAGTCGATGAAAAACTAGAGATGGTGGTAAGAGGGCGGGACATCGCTACCGGCCTTCCCAAAGAGGTTGTCGTGCGCAACGCTCAGGTGCGTTCTGCCCTACAGAAGTCTTTGAAGTCGATCGCTGACTCCATCAAGGCTATCCTGGAAGATGCTCCTCCCGAGCTTGTCGGAGATATCCTTGAAAGGGGCATTCACCTCTCTGGCGGGGGTAGTCTTCTGAGGGGGCTCGATGAATACCTAGAACGGGAACTTCAGGTAGACACAAGGGTTGTGGACGATCCTCTAACCTGCGTGGTGAGAGGACTTGGTATAATTATTGAGGACGTAAAAAGATACGAGACGATTTTGTCTAACCAAGAAAAGCCTAAACCCGTTAACTTATGAGAAAGAAGCGATATCCACTCATAGCTGTAATTGCCATCCTAGGTGCTTTTGTGCTTGCCGGAGGCTCTGCTTTCGACCTAAAACTTGCTTTCAACAGGGGAGCAGCCAGCGCTATTGATAGTTTTGCCTCTGGCGGCGATATCCAAAGCAGGATTGAACTTCTAGAAAAGGAGAATGCAGATCTTAAAGCCCAGCTCTTCCGCCAAGATCTGCTCCCCGAGGAGTCAGCCATCGTCTACTCAAGCTACCCCTTCAATAGCAAAAGTGAGCTCATCATAAGTCAGGGGACGAATGACGGAATCACAACTGGCGATGCAGTGGTCTACGGCACCTCGGTGCTAGTTGGAACTGTAACTGAAACCTCTGCTGACAAAAGTGTGGTAACTACAATCTTTGATCCAGGCTTTGAGACGTCAGTACGTATCGGTAACCAAGGGACGGATGCCCTAATGAAGGGAGGCAACGAGTTGATCCTGGACTTTATCCCCGCTGAAGATGAGATTGCTATTGGAGACATCGTCTTCACCGCAGGCAGCAACCTTCCTTACGGCCTTCAGGTAGGTGTAGTAAAGGAGCTCAAGGACACTAGCGGATCAGTCTTTAAAAAAGCTCTTATTGAGCCCGGCTTTGAAGTAAAAGCTTTGAGGAATGTTAATATTCTCAACTAGCTTACTCCTCATCTTCCTAGGAGCTATAACGCAAAACAGCAACTTTGCTCTCTGGGGAGTTAAACCTAACCTAGTTCTAGCAGTTATTGTCGCTTTCTCTCTCATAGACAAGGATTGGTTAAAGCGTTCGGTGGCAGCCCTGCTCGGAGCTGCTCTTTTAATTCTCGAGCCCTCTTTGGGCTTTGAGACTCTTTTCCTGCTATCCATCCTCTTCCTAGCTATGATTCTTGTCGACATTCTCCCTTGGCAGCCTCTCCTCAACGGCTTGGCTGCGCTTATAATCTGCGTCCTCACGATCAGCATTAACGGCTTTCAGCTGAACGTCTTTTTGACAGAGCTAATTTTGGATGTGGCCATTACAGGAGTTGTCCTTGCCCTCTTCAACTCTTGGAAAGTAAAAAGGATATAGCAATGGCTAGAAAACGATACCGCTCAAGCAGGATTGACCTGGATGAAGTCATCTCAGACACCCTTTCGCGCTCAGAGTTTTCATTAGTTGAGAGTCCTATCGGCAAAACAGTCTTTGCCTGGCTCATGGCCGGCAGCGTTTTGATCTTCGCCATCGTGCTGATTAGGGTAGGCTATATGGCCGTGGTTAAGGGCCAGACCTACAGGGAGCGCAGCGAAGATAACCTTCACCAAAACATTCCCCTTATTGCTCCAAGAGGAGAGATTGTAGATCGCAACGGAGAATCTCTAGTTAAAAACCAGCCTGTCTTCACGGTCTTTTTGCAGATAGATCAGATGATTAAAAACGGCGAACAAGAGGCGGTGCTTAAGGCAACCCACGAAGTCTTGGGCGTGGGGGAGGACAGAGTTCTAAAGCTAATCCAGGACACAAACTTGGAGGACATAAGCGACATCATCATTGCTATCGACATAACCAGAGATCAGGTCATAGAGATAGAAAGCAGGGGGCTCAAATCTTTGAATGTAGAGCAGAGCTTCAAGCGTGAGTACATAAGCCCGGCTTTCTCCCATATCGTAGGCTACACGGGTCTCGTCTCGGACCAAGACCTGCAGCAAAACGATAAGCTAGTTTTGAACGACACCATTGGCCGAGGAGGTTTAGAGCTCTACTACGACAACTACCTCCGGGGAAGCAATGGTAGGGTAACAATCCTGAGCGACTCCTCTGGAAAGGTAGAGGAGGTGCTGCGCACGCGGGAACCCATCCCAGGCAATACTCTCAAAACCACAATTGATAAAGAGCTCCAGGAGCGCTTCTACGCCAGCATGGTGGCTGGCCTTACAAGACTCGGCCGCACCTCTGGTGCCGGGCTAGCCATTGATCCCAGAAACGGAGAGGTGCTGGCCCTGATGAGCTTTCCCTCGTATGACGGAAATGATGTTGCTCCATATCTTGAAAGTTCGAGCCGACCCTTGTTTAACCGCATAGTCTCGGGCGTATACAACCCAGGATCAACCATCAAGCCTCTTCACGCAGCCGCTGCTTTGCACGAGGGCGTGGTCTCGCCAACTAGCCAGTTCTTCTCTGCCGGCTTCATAGAGATACCCAATCCCTTCAACCCAAGTCTCCCAAGCCGCTTCGTTGATTGGAAGCCACACGGTTGGGTGAATGTATACTCGGCCCTCGCGCGCTCCAGCAACGTCTACTTCTACATCATAGGCGGAGGCTTCCAGGATCAGGTGGGCCTTGGAATAGAGCGGCTAGAGGAATACTGGCAGAAATTCGGCCTGGGGCGACCAACCGGCATTGATCTTCCCGGAGAAGCTTCCGGCTTCCTGCCCAATCCGGAAGAGAAGGAGGAGCGCACCGGAGGTGATATCTGGAGAATCGGTGACACCTACAACGTCTCAATCGGCCAGGGAGATCTCGCCATCACACCCATCAGACTCCTGTCGGTGATTGGCGCTATTGCCAACGGTGGCCGGGCCTATATCCCACACCTCAATGCAGACACTACACCTCAAGTGCTCTTGGATATCACGAATATGGCTGACGCTCTCCAGGCAGTACGCGAAGGCATGCGAGATGCGGTAACTGAGGAGTATGGAACAGCCAACATTCTCTCTTCAATCCCCATGCACATTGGGGCCAAGACTGGTAGTGCTCAGGTCTCCGGCAACACTAAGACAAACGCATTAATCGTTGCCTACGCTGCCAGAGATGCCCAGTCTGAGCCTGAGATAGCTATCTTAGTTCTTATCGAGGACGCCAGAGAGGGGAGTCTTAACACCGTACCAATAGCAAGCGACGTTTTGAGGTGGTACTATGAAAACAGAGTAAACTACAGTGAAGAAGGAGCAGAGCAACAATCACTCTGAGTTTCGCCAAAACCTAACTTCCGGAGAATGGATTCTTTTTCCACCCTCCAAAAGAAACAAAAGGCCTAAGCAATTTGGCAAAACCGTCAAACCGAAAAAACAGCCCAAGCGCGGTTGTCCTTTCGAAGACCCCAAGACCGCTGGAGGAGGAAAGCTGATTGCTTCATATCCTGAGGAGGATAAAAGATGGAAGGTGCAGGTTGTTCCTAACAAGTTTCCGGTTGTTAAAGAATCCAGCGAAAAGGCGCGTCCCAGGAAGCGCGAGGTCTTCAGCTATATCGAAGGTTACGGCAGTCATGAGTTGGTAATTACGCGGGATCACGACAACAACTTTCCCAAACTCTCTATAGCTGACGCCAATTTGCTCTTCTACGCCTTCCAAGACAGGTACAGAGAGATTGCTAGGGATAAAAACACCGCCTACGTATCCATCTTTCACAACTGGGGCACAGATTCCGGAGCAAGTATCTACCATCCGCACTATCAGATCCTATCCACCCCCGTTATCCCACCCATGGCCGACCGGTCCTTAAGCAATGCTCGCCGCTGGAAGCGCAAGCACAAGCAGTGCGTTCACTGCCTCCAGGTCGAACGGGCGCTCGAAGAGAGGGATAGGGTGATCTATGAGGATGAACTGTCCATCGCCTTTGCTCCCTACGCGCCCAAAGAACCTTTTGAGTTTAGGGTTTCACCCAAAGCGCATACTTCCTTCTTCGAGGATGCTACAGAATATGAGATCAACTCTGTAGTGAGAAGTATGCAAACCGCCCTCAAAAAGCTAGAGGGCAGGATCAAACACCCAAGCTACAACTTCTATATCCACACCGCACCCACAAAACACAAGGATCGATATTCCTTCTATCACTGGCACGTAGAAGTTGTTCCTAGGGAGCTAAAACCTCATCTGGGCATGTCCGGCGGTTTTGAGCTATCGACCGGAATCGAGGTGAACCCGATAAGGCCTGAGGAGTCGGTCAAGATATTAAACGGCAAATGAGTAAGCTAGTCGTAGGCAATTGGAAGCTTAACCCTTCCACCGCAGTCGAGGCTGTGGAGCTGGCCCGAGCAACTGACTTTCCTAACGCTGTGATCTGTCCTCCTGATATCTTTTTGATGCAAGTCGGAAAGGTTCTAGAGAAAGCCTCTTTGGGAGCTCAGGATCTCTTTTGGGAGAATGCTGCCGATATCACAGGTGAAGCTTCAACCGAGCAGCTTCTAAAGGTGGGTGTAAGTTATGTAATCGTGGGTCATAGCTCCCGCAGAGAAGAGGTTGGAGAGACCGATGAGTTGGTAAACTTGAAATTAAAGGCGGCTGTTGCAGCCAAGCTTAAGGCGATTCTTTGCATAGGGGAAAACCTTGAGTTGCACAAGCAGGGAGAAGAGGCCGCCCGGCAGTTTGTGGCAGGGCAGTTAGACAAAGCGCTCAAAGGCATAAAAGAGGGCGAAGAGTATCTTTTAGTAGCCTATGAGCCGATCTGGTCTATCTCTACCTCCGGCACTGGCCTAACGGATACCCCGCAAGAGGCAGCGCAGATGATCAGATATATAAAAGATGCATTGACCGAGCGAGGATTTGGTAAAACACCTGTTTTGTACGGGGGATCGGTCAACGGCGAAACAGCGGGTGCGTTCCTAAAGCAGGATGCGATAGAGGGCGTGCTGGTTGGAGGAGCCAGCTTAAAGGCGGATGAGTTTAAGAAAGTAGTATCACAAGCATGAAGAGAAAAGACCTTTGGTTAAGTTTAGCCTCTGCGCTGCTGGTAGGCGCACTTTCTTTGCCGACCCTGAGTAACGTTCTGCCTAACCTAGATATGGGGTACAGATCGCTCATTGCCCTTACCCTAACCGTCCTTACCCTGGTTGGTCTCTTCGCCTTGAGCTTCATTAGTCGCTGGCTTGAAATCATGTGGCAGATCGCCAAGTTCATAGTGGTGGGAGGCCTTAACACGTTTCTAGATTTCGCAATCTTGAACCTGCTGATAGCCGTAAGCGGCATAGCCGCAGGCATCGTCTTTTCGGTTTTCAAAGCGGCCTCCTTTTCTATAGCCGTGATCAACAGCTACTTCTGGAACAAATACTGGACCTTTGAGTCACGGGGCGGCGACAAAGCTGAGTTTATTGAGTTTGTGATCGTAAGCCTGGTTGGTATA
>CAYMRK010000031.1:0-5873 GCA_964392905.1 uncultured Candidatus Saccharibacteria bacterium
CCTACAAACGTAACAGGCACCAAGCCTACTGCCTCTTGAGCTCCATACTCGCTAGCGAATTTCTGGAGCAGTTCGTACGTTCCATCTTCGTTTACGGAGTATGCGTTTATTCGAAGACTTGAGCCATACTGTTCTTGTAGATTATCTAGGAACAAAGTTTCCCTGTGACAGTGAGGACAAGTCTCGCTAAAGAAAAAGTTAACCTCTACTATAGAAGCTTGAGCAATAACAGTTGGGACGAGGAATAAGAAGAGGATTGCGAACGCACCTAACGCCTTTAACATACGCCCTCATATTACACCTAACTTGGCTGCTGAATCAGCGTCGCTGTTGAGAACACTTATACACCGCAGGAGCCTCCTCCTCCGGCACTTACTGGTTCTACTTTAGCTAACACATCGCTAAACCCACTAGCGCTCGAATAGTCGAATCCCAAGGCTTCTTTGGGATCAACCGCATTCCATGGAGTCCCTTGGCTAGCAAAGTAACTGGCAATGGTGAGATAGGTATCTGGGAACCAGTAAGAGTTAACTTTCAGAGCCATCTCGTACATTTCATCTTCTCCTACTCCTTGAGAAGCCATGATCTCCAACAAGCCCAGCATGGCCATGCCGTGGTTACAGTCTGGGAAGTACGTTGAATTGTTGCAACACGGCCTGTAAATACCCTTGGACACCTTCTCGACTAAAGCCTGTTGATCCTGCGAGAGGGTGACAAGTGAGTGCATGCTGTAGTGGTTCATCGAATTTCCTGTGGAGATAGTCCAGCCCCCAGTTGAAGCAAATGCGCCGGCACCACCATACTGAGGATCGTTCATCGGACCACTCTCTAAAATAGGATTTTTGTTAGCCAGGCCAAATGCCCACAGAAGATTCAAAACAATGTGGGCATTCTCACGATTCATCTGCAGCTTGCCGTTGTTTTCTCCATAGAGCAGTTCTTTGTCCGCATCGCTCAATCCCCCACCAGACTGATAAATGCTTTCAAACTTCGCCGCATCAATCACACCTGCGTCCACTAACTGTTTTCCGAAACTCCCCCAAGTTACAGGCAATACTACTCCTCCTTCTGGTATCACTAGCTGTGCTAGTTTGCTAGGGTCACTCCCTGTACCTACTCGTTTGTTGATCTGCGGTGCTGGGGCGAACGCCACCATCCCCACAACCGTCAGTAGTACCAGCCATTGCCAAATTGGAACGTTTAGAAGTTTACTGTTGATTTTTACCATTGTTGTTTGTTTAACTTACGCGACTTTTATGTTTGTTTTCTTTAATGTGAGTGCGTTAATCACGACTATTACCGTAGATAGGCTCATTACTAATGCGCCTATCTCAGGACGCAGGAAGAAACCCCACATGGCAAACACGCCGGCCGCCGCCGGTATGGCTATAATGTTGTACCCTAAGGCCCAGGCCAAGTTCTGAATCATTTTTCGGTATGCTTTTCTAGCAAGTTTGACCAGGTGAACAACATCGAGAGGATTGTTCTTCATTAAGACAACATCCCCTGCCTCTACAGCTACATCTGTACCTGCACCTATGGCCACACCGATATCAGCTTGAGCCAGGGCTGGAGCGTCGTTAACCCCATCGCCAACCATTAAGACCGTGAAACCCTTTCGTTGAAGTTCTTTAACGTGTTTGTATTTATCTTCGGGTAGCACCTCGGCGAAATAGGTATCTATACCAAGCTCTTGGGCTACCCGCTGGGCTACCCTGTCGTTGTCTCCAGTTAGCATAGCTACCTTGATTCCTGAGGCATGGAGCTTTTCTACGGCCTCCTTGGATTCAGGCCTGACTTTATCAGCGAGCGAGATCAGCCCCATAACCCCACTACTGTTGGCTAGCGCAACTACAGTTCCACCCTCTTCAGCTAGCTCTTCAAATTTTCCTAGAACCTCTTTAGTCAAAACCCCTTGGTCCTTCATGAAGGCTTTGTTGCCTAGAAAGTATCGGGCATGACCAATCTCGCCTGCTATGCCCTTTCCGCCAACGCTTTCGAAGCGCTCTACTTTCCCTAGGTCCAACTTGGCCTTCCTTGCCTCTTCCACTATCGGAATATCTATTGCGTGGGACGATTGAGGACCCAGAGAAGCTGCTATTCTCAAGACCTCTTCCTTTTTAGCGTCGCCTAGAGCTAGCGTTTTGATAACTTGGAATTTTCCTTCAGTTAGGGTCCCGGTCTTATCGAGAACTACATAGTCCACGCTCTTTATCGTCTCAAGCTTGCTCAGGTCTTTTATGAAAACCCCATTTTTAACCGCCAGAGATGTGGCAATAGTGGTGACGGTTGGGATTGCTAACCCGAGGGCGTGGGGGCAGGCGATCACTAACACAGTAATGGCTAAGGTAACCGAAAAGATCAAAGTCTCTCCCACCACGAGGGACCAGATTAGCAAAGTCGCCAGGGCGGTGCCTCCGGCTATAAAGGTTAATATTCCAGAAGCTTTGTCGGCTAATCGTTGAGAGCGAGGCTTAGTTTTTTGAGCTTCAGCAATTAGTTTTTGGATTTGGCCAATCGTAGAGCGCTCTCCCACTTTTTCGAGACTTATAGTCACGACCCCATCCATTACAATCGATCCCGCTACGGCTTTCTCCCCCACCTTTTTAGTAACTGGTTTAGATTCTCCGCTGATTAGGGATTCGTCCATGCTGACTTCTCCTTCAAGGATAGAGCCGTCGGCGGGCACTTTTTCTCCAGCTTTAACCAAAACCTTGTTCCCTTCGCTAAGCTCAGCCACATCCACATCTTTGGTCCCATCCTCAGTAATTAGATGGGCGGTTCTTGGAAGAAGCTTGGTGACCTCTTTCAGGGCATCTCCTGCAGCAGAGCTAGACCTAGCTTCAAGGTAGTGTCCAAAGAGTAATACCCAGATTAAGGTAGAGATCTCTAGGTAAAACTCTGCCTCCAGGAAGGGTAAAAGAGTAGACGCGGCTGAGAATAGATAGCCTGCCCCTACTGCCATGGAGACAAGAGTCATCATTCCATACTGACGCATCTTGATTTCGTGCCCAGCGTGCTGAAAAAAGACCCAGGAGAAACCGAATATGATGGTTGCGATGCCAAACTGTAGTAGGTGGCCCAACTTCAGTCCGGGTATACCTATCAACCCAGCCACCCACTCATTAGTGAGAATCAGGGGTACTAGAAGGACCGTAACTATCCAAAACCTTCGTAGATAACTTGCGGCCGATCCGTGTTCCATGCCGTGAGCACTGTGGCTGCCGTGATCTTCCTCGTGAGAGTTGTGTCCGGCGTGGGTGTGTTCAGTTGTCGGTTCGCAGCAATCCATTTACCAATTTTTACAACATTCGATTATCTTCTTGGCCATCTGTCCCATGCCCTTCCCTTTTCCAACGAGGAAGATGGGAAGAAAGATTAACCACAGAAAACCTAACACTAGCCATATCTTTCCCGTATCAGTTGAGTCAGTCAAAACTATGTATACCAGGGCGAGTAGCGATAGAAGGAAGGGTAGCTTTAAGACATTCCAGCGCTCAGGCATCTTAGCCCCGAGCATATACATTAGCCCCACAGCGCTGCCTCCCATGAGAATGCCTAGTGCTAGGGGGTCTACATCACCTCCCCAAATCCGATATCCCAGCAGGATTACCCAAACGGTTGAGACCGAGGCGCAAAGAGCGCACAGCTCAATTCTGAGAAAACTCTTCACTGCCAAATAGAGGAAGAACAACGTCGAGATTGCGACCAGTATGCTTCCGAAATCTACCATTGAATCCACTGAGCAATTAGAGACGCTATGACCAAAAGACCCAACGTTATCGTCACCCCCTGATATGGCAACTGCTTACTCCTCCGCTTGGTGAGTAGTCTGCTCAAGTAAGGTGATACAAAGACGATTAATGCTCCCAGCAAGCTGCCAAAAAGGAACAAATTGATGGTGTAGGTATTGTGCCAGGGAGTACCGTATTCCCCTCCTAATGAGATGTAGAGGGGACCGTAATCTTGCACAAGGGGCATTATCGGAACGATCGTTCCTATGAAAATCAGAAGAGCCAGAATCTGGTTCTGATATCGCACATACTGCTTCTTTACTAGCTGGGGTAGCCACAGTGCTAGAGCTAGAGCAAAAGCGCCAATCAAGATCCCAACTATCACGGAAGAGACTCCGAGTGATGCGGCTAATATAGCTAGGGCACCTGCTCCGGCTGTGCACAAAGGGCAGTGAGCCAATGCGCTTCTAGTAGTTACAAGCGCGAAGCCAACCGCTATGAGTGTTATTAATCTCCTCATCCTAATACTAGAATTCGGTATATATCTCACCCTCTGCTCCTCCTAGAGTGTAGATGGTAAATGGAGCCATTTTTGGACCAGGCATTCCCGGAGACCCAGACGGCATCCCCGGTAGGGCTATTCCGTCTATCTCAGGCCTTTCGGCGAGCAACCTAGCTATTACCTCAATTGGTATGTGGCCCTCTACAACGTATCCGCCAACTTCCGTTGTGTGGCAGCTTTGCAGGCTTGGGGGAATACCAAAGCTTTCCTTAACCTCAGCCAAATCGAGTACGTTTTTTACGGTTGCATCAACCCCCTGACTTTTTAGATACGAGGCGTAAACTTCGCAGCACCCGCAGCTGGGATCTTTATAAATTACCACCTCTTCTCCGGCTAGGGCCTCGTCTATAGTTGGGTCCGGGGCGTTTGCATTACCCGCTGCCCAGAAGACTGCGACAGCAGCAATGATTATAGCGACTCCTACAAGAACATCTTTCGTCTTCATTTGTTTTATTTATTTCTTTTTAGCTCGCTTAAAGATTTCGACTATCTCAGCGGTGGCTTTTTTACCTTGGCTTCCTCTCATCTGATGAATTACGTGTTCCGAGAGGTGGTTTTCTAGGAGAAGATCCTCTACGGAAGAAAGCGCACTTCTTACCGCAGAAGATTGGTTAATGATGTCTACGCAATACTTATCTTCCTCAACCATTTTCTGGAGTCCTCTTATCTGCCCCTCCAATCTCTTGAGGCGGTTAAGGATTGGCTTAACGTTTTTAGTCTGCATGAAGTAAATATACCCCTATGGGGTATATGCGTAAAGGGGGTGTGGATAAACAAGCTCGAAGACACTGAGCAAGCTATGAATCTCGTGCTAGTACAACTTGGCTGCGTATCGTGTACGATGTTAGAACTGAGATTGTGATGGATACTGGGATTTTATAACCCCCTAGTATCTTTTTTAATCATCTCTAAAATCTCTGGGAATGTGGGCGCAGTAAAGTGACCCTTTTTGTCGTCGTATATGCCTATGTGTGCGTTTTTTAATTTTTTGCGATATTTCTCAGCATGTGAAACAGGAACAACATCGTCGTCTTTTGAAAAGAGTAAATAGAGGTTCTTACAATTCTCCTCGATTAGAGATAAATCCCCTTTCAAGTGAAACCCTCCAGCCAAATCTTCTCCGGGCATATCCCCATCAAAAGGAGCGCAAACAACATAGACGGAGAGAGCCTTCTTGGGTAAGCGGTACTCAGATAGATATTTCGTGAGAAAGATACCACCGAGTGAAGATCCTATTAGAATAAAGTTCTTACGCAGAAGGGGTAAATATCTTTCAAAGGCTATTTTCCAATCCCCGTACTTAGCATTATCTTGCAGGGGCATGCGCGGTCTTATGATTTCAAATTTGCTAGAAAACTTCTCTTCAAGATCCGCCTCCCAATAGGGATTCTTTGTTATAGATACTTCTCTCGTTTTTAGCCAATGTAAATAATCCTTTTTATTTTTGAAGGTCATTCCCCCATGGATCATAAATATTTGGAGCTTTCTATCCATATTCAAGTTATATATCAAACCGTATGGTGCTACTTTGTACGACCAAGTTCGAACCTTTTTCCAGTCGCAACGCGACTGACTTC
>CAYMRK010000032.1:0-5851 GCA_964392905.1 uncultured Candidatus Saccharibacteria bacterium
AGATTGCCAACGACGCCGATTTTGCCAAAGAATATGGTGAGCTGCCTCACATCTACGGGGAGGCATGGAGGAAGTGGCCGGCCCCTGACGGGCGTGAAATAGATCAGCTCCAGTGGGCAATCGATGAGTTAAAGCGAGACCCAGATGCGCACAACACCCTGGTCAACTCATGGAACCCACCCTACCTATACGGAATGGCTAAGCCTAATGAAGCAGCTAGGTTCCCAATATGTCACAACATGTATCAGTTCAACGTTAAAAACGGGCGCCTTTCGTGTCATTTGTATCAGCGCAGTGCGGATGTGTTCCTAGGGGTCCCGTTCAATATTGCTAGTTACGCGCTTTTGACTGTGATAGCAGCTCAACTAACAGGCAACAAGCCCGGCGAGTTCATCCACACCTTTGGTGATATCCATATATACGACAACCACATAGAGGCTGTTAAAGAACAGATTGAACGTGAACCCAAACCTTTGCCTACCGTGGGGATTGATCCCAGCGTGAAGCGTCTAGATGACTTTAGGCCAGAGCACGTTACCCTAGATGGCTACGAACCGCACCCGACCATTAAGGCCGATTTGGTTGTGGCCGGTGGCTACTTTACCGAGGAAGCTAAGGGTGTGAGGTCTTTCAAGGATGCCTAAATACACACCCACAATTGGTCTAGAGGTGCACGCAGAGCTCAAAACTGCTACCAAGATGTTTTGTGGATGTGCCAATGCTTCTGATGAGGCTCATCCTAATGTGAACGTATGTCCCATCTGTCTAGGACACCCCGGCGTGCTGCCAGTGCCCAATGAAGAAGCTATAAAGGCTATTCTTAAGGTTGGTTATGCGCTAGGAGCTCAAGTGCCAGACAAATCAAAGTTCGATCGCAAGAGCTACTTCTATCCAGATCTCCCTAAGGGATATCAGATTTCTCAATATGACTTGCCGCTCGTGAAGGGTGGCTCTCTGGGCGGTGTGGCCATCGAGAGGGTTCACCTAGAAGAGGATACAGCCCGCTCTGCCCACGCAGATGAGGGAACCGTAATCGATTTCAATCGCGCAGGTCTGCCCCTGATGGAGCTGGTTACTAAGCCCGTTATATCTACAGCTGAAGAGGCTCTTGTCTTTGCCAAAGAGCTGCAGCTGACCTTGAGGTACCTGGGCGTATCTGATGCAGATATGGAGAAGGGTCAGATGAGAGTCGAAGCTAATGTGTCTGTCTCCCCCAAGAAAATATTTGGCAGCAAGAAGCTAGGCACCAAGGTTGAGGTTAAAAATATCAACTCATTCAAGGCGGTAAAAGATGCTATTGAAAGCGAGATTATAAGGCAGCAGGAGGTACTTGAGAGTGGAGGCAAGGTTATCCAAGAAACCAGAGGGTGGAATGAAGACAAAAAAGGCAGCTTTTCTCAAAGATCAAAAGAGGAAGCAGAGGACTACCGCTATATGCCTGAGCCTGATATTCCTCCTATAGATTTCACAGCTCCTGGAGGTATAGATCGAGAAGCAATCAAAAACTCACTGCCTGAGTTGCCCTGGGATAAACGTAGGCGTTTTGCAGATGAATACGGTCTAGAGATGGGCTCTGACGAGCTAGAGAGACTGGTTGATGACAGAGGTGAAGCGGCATTCTTTGAGGAGTTTGTCTCGGAAGTTAAGGCTGTGGACGCAGGCAGAGAATGGGTGAAACTTGGCGTCAACTACCTCGACTCCGATCTCATCGGCTTAATGAAGGAGAAGAAGTTTGACTGGTCACAGCTAAAGATAACGCCCGAGAACTTTGCTGAGCTCATTGGCATGATCCACAGTCAAAAAATATCTTCACGCACAGCAAAAGATGTGTTGCGTGACATGTTTGAAACTGGAGATGATCCAAGTAATATCGTGGAGCGAATGGATCTCACTCAAATCTCTGACACGGATGAGCTGGGCAGAGTTGTCGATGAGGTCCTGCAGGCTAATGAGAGGGCCATCGCTGATTATGCAAAGGGGAAAGAGAACGCCCTCAAGTTCTTAATAGGACAGACGATGGCAAAACTCAGGGGGAGAGGAAATCCCGAACTAGTGGAGCAGCTTTTGCGGGAGCGTCTATCCAAATAATCTCCTTATCGCGCTTGAACCAAGTAAGCTGACGCTTAGCGTACTGCCAACTCTGGCTAGTAACCTCCTGCTTCATCTGTTCAAGGTCAATTTCACCTCGAATAAGCTTTGCTATGGCACGGAATTCCAAGCCCATCTCTTCTAGTCTGCGCCAACTGACCCCCAGGCGGTGGATTCTCTTAACCTCTTCGACCATCCCTTCCCTTAATCGACTCTCAAGCCTGGTTTCGATGCGTCTTTTCAGTTCATTGGGTGACAGGGATATACCAATTTTTAACGTATTGTAGGGGGAGTCGCTGCTATCAAACACATCTACTTTGGGGATGGTGCTTTGGATAGAGACCACTATTTCGATAGCGCGGATGATGCGCCTCCGATTATTAGAATCAATTCGCTTAGCCGTGTCTGGATCAAGAGCCTTGAGGCGGTGCATGAGTTGTTCGGTTGTCAGCTCCTCCAGCTCGCGTCTTAGTTTGCTGTTGGGGGGCGCCTCGGGCAGGGGAGTGTTATGAAGCAACGTATGGATATAAAGACCAGTACCGCCGGCTACTATGGGCAGCTTTCCCCTTTCTAAAATGTCATTTACGGCCTTTTGGGCTTTACGCTTAAACTGTTGCGCGCTGAATCGCTTGCGGGGAGTAGTTACGTCCACTAGGTAATGGGGAATATCTTGATATTCATAAAGGCGTTTAAAGCCTCTGATTTTCCACCTGCCTGGCACTTTGCCGGAAGAAAGATCCAGGCCTCTATATACTTGCCTCGAGTCGGCTGATACAACCTCGCCGTCGAACTTATGCGCTAGCTCTACTGCTAAGTCCGATTTACCCGAAGCGTTGGTTCCGACAATAGCGACGACTTTCGGCTTGGTGGCCGTTTTATGTTTCTTTGATGTCATGCCACCGAGTTATTTGCGATTGCTAATTTCTGTCTGAATCAGCTTGATGAATGCAGTTAGCTTTTGAGCGCCAAGGTCTCCTTTGCCGTGTTTTCTGACAGCCACTGAGCCGTCTTTCTTCTCCTTTTCGCCTACGATTAGTAGGTATGGGATCTTTTCAGTTTCACCCTCACGAATTCTTTTTCCTAGGGTTTCGTTAGCTTCTGCTAACTCCGCGCGTACGCCCGCTGATTGTAACTTCTCAGACACCTCTTTGGCGTAGGCTTGATATTTGTCACCAACTGCGATAACTCTGGCCTGAACTGGTGCGAGCCAGGTGGGGAAGGCGCCGGCGTAGTGCTCAATGAGGATGCCGATAAATCTCTCTAGAGAGCCGTAGATTACGCGGTGGATTACCACCGGAGTTTGATCTTTCCCTTTCTCGTCGGTGTATTTGAGCCCAAACTTTTGGGGGATTTGAAAGTCGAGCTGAATTGTTCCCATCTGCCAATCTCTGCCCAGCGAGTCCTTCATCACTATGTCCACCTTAGGACCGTAGAAGGCACCATCGCCTTCGAGGACGAAGTAGTTACCCTTGCCAACCGTTTTTGTGAGGATACTCTTGAGTGCTCGCTCTGCCTTGTCCCAGGTTTTGATATCACCCATGAACTTGTCTGGTCTGGTGCCGAGGCGGTAGGTGAACTTGAGGTCAAAAAGCTTATAGAACTGATCAACCAGCTTGAAGATTGCTTGGTATTCGGACTCTATCTGGTCCTCGGTTATAAAGTTGTGTGCATCATCTTGTCTGAACGAGCGGACTCTCAGGAGACCGTTTAGAGTTCCTGAGCGCTCATATCGGTGGAGGGTGTCTACGTCAGAGAGTCTTAGGGGCAGGTCTTTGTAGCTTCTGGATCTGTGTCCAAAAACGAGCATCGCATTGGGGCAGTTCATGGGCTTGATACCGTAGACTTCGTTTTCACCCATATCTGCGATAAACATGTCGTCTTGGTAGTGCTTCCAGTGGCCCGAGGTGACCCATAACTCCTTTTTGTTTACCAGGGGAGAGGAGATTTCTTGATAGCCCTTCTTGGCGTGTTCTGTGCGCCAGTAGGCTATAAGCTCATTGAGAACAGCAAGTCCCTTAGGCAACCAATACGGGCTTCCTGGAGCTGTCTCGTGGAACATGAACAGATCAAGCTGGGGGCCGAGTACTTTATGGTCACGCTTTTTTGCCTCTTCAAGCTGTTTCAGGTATTCACTAAGCTCCTTTTTGCTAGAGAAAGCTACTCCATACACCCTTTGGAGTTGCGGGTTCTTTTCGTCTCCTTTCCAGTAGGCCCCGGCGAGGTGAGTGAGCTTGAAGGCGTCCGAGTTGATCTCTTTAGTGCTTTTGACGTGTCCGCCTTTGCACAGATCAGCAAAAACGTCACCAAGTTTGTATATAGTTAGCTGCTTCTTCTCTTTGGAGAAGTCTTTGATTAGTTCCAGCTTATACGGCTGCTCTTTGAAAGCTTTTTTCGCTGTGGCGGGGGTAGTTTTGGACCCAGTGATTTTGAGGTCGGATTTGATAAGTTCACGCATCCGCTTCTCGAGCTTGGGCAGATCCTCCGGAGAGAGGGAATCGCCTAGATCGAAGTCGTAATAGAAGCCGTTTTCTATCGTCGGCCCTATTCCCAGCTTTGCTTTGGGGCGAATCTCAAGAACGGCTGTAGCCAAAAGGTGGGCAAGAGTGTGCCTTATATCCTCTAGAGAGCTATCTGCTTTACGCTCTGGCATATAATCTTTGCTTCTCCATCTTTATTGGATACCCTGCCTGTCACGTATACGGCCCTGTTTTCCTGCCAAATATCTTTAGTTTTACTAAGGACATCGGCGAAAATGAGTACTTCTATAGTATCACTTAGATCCTCGATCTTGGCAAAAGCCATTTGCGAGCCGTTTTTGGTGACAATGTGCTTAATTTGAGAGACTATACCGCAAACCATCAAACGCCTGCCTTCCTTGTTCTCACCCATAGCGTCTTTGATGGACTGCACTCTGTCTGGATTGATGTTTTTGAGTACCTCTTTGAGTGGGTGCTCGGTGACATAGAGGCCTAGGAGCTCTTTCTCCCAAGAAAGCATATCTGCTTTGGTGGCCTTTTTAACGGCGGGCTTGAGTTTGATCTCGAACTTGTGCACCCCGCCGAAGAGACCACTTTGGCCATTGTTGCCTTGGCGTTCGCTGGCTGCTTTGAGGACGTAGTCCATGTTCTCAAGAGCGGTCATGCGGTCCACTCCCAGTGAGTCTAAGGAGCCGCTCTTTATAAGGGACTCGAGCACTCTCTTGTTGAGGTTGATGCCTCGGGTACGCAGAGCAAAGTCAGCTAATCCTTCGAAGGGACCGTTTCTAAGACGTTCCTCGACAATGTTTTCCGTTACTGCTGCTCCGACGTTCTTAATAGCTGCCAGGCCAAAACGAATGTTTTCTCCCTCAGGGGCGAAGTAGGCAACGCTCTTGTTTATATCGGGGGGTAGCACCTTGATGCCCATCCGCTCAGCTTCATTGATAAAGGTTGCAATGCGCTCTACGTCGCCTCCAGCGTGGTTGAGAAGAGAGGTCATAAACTCCTCAGGGTAGTGAGCCTTGAGGTAGGCAGTCCAATATCCAATAAGGGCATATGAAACAGCGTGAGCTCTTGGGAAACCGTATCTAGCAAACGGTGGGAATAGATCCCATATCTTTTGAGCAGTCTTCTCATCAATGCCATTTTTGATCATGCCCTGGGTCATCTTCTCGCCTTGGGCATCGAGAAGAGTCTTAATCTTTTTGCCGATTGCTTTACGCAGCGTGTCCGCCTCCGGGAGGGTGTATCCGGCAAGGTCTGTGGCAATTCTCATCATCTGCTCC
>CAYMRK010000033.1:0-5637 GCA_964392905.1 uncultured Candidatus Saccharibacteria bacterium
CGCCTACGCCATCTACGATATATTCTCTATCCAAAACGTGGAGGTTCATCTTGTTAGAGCGGGGTCTCGGAGCGACGGAGGCTTCCACCGCCCGCTCCATATCGTCTTTGTGAATCTCAGAGCTTGCCCGCGACACTGCAGTATTTCCATGCGAGATGCGGACTGTGGCATCAGCGCTGTTAATATTAAAATAGATGTTCTTGAGGGCGCTCTTAGACACCTCTGCTACGTCGTCGAAGATGTCTCCTATGACCCCGACCAGACCGTCCATATCTACAACTGCCCCCTTGCGCACACCCCGAGTAGGCCTTGAAAAACCCTTGATAAGACCCAGCCTACCGTCACTTGTAGGTTCGGCGACAACTGCTTTGATATTGCTGGATCCGACGTCCAGTCCTAGGATGTGTGCTTTAGCCATTTAAGTACCTGTTGTTCCAATTTTTCCATCTCCATCTTATCACTTTTCCCTTGGTGGGTGAAACCTAAAAGATGCAATAAACCGTGCACTGCTGCGTACTCCATATCATAAGGTTTCTTCTTTAAAGTTGAAGGGTTGATATACATCTCCCCTATGCTTTCATTCCCTGGGAAGCTAGGCGCCTCAACTGCCAGCACGTCCGTCGGCTTATTCTGCCTGCGATATTTATAGTTGAGCTTTCTCATCTGCAGCGAATTAACCACGAATATCTCTACTCTCTCTTGTCTGCCAGACCAGTAAAATTTAAAAAAGCCCTCAGCTGTGTCTCTTAAGGGTTTTACGTAGCGCGCCAGGCGCCTGTCTAAATTTTTAACCTCAACCAACATCAGCTCCCTAGAGCTTTCTTCACCGCCGCTGTCACTCGGGAGGCTTCGGCTCGGCCAGCAACTTTGCCCATAACCGCTCCCATTACTTTCCCAAAGTCCTTCTCTCCCCCAGAGACAACCTCCTGCACTAAAGCCTCAACCTCTTCATCTGAGAGCTCCGCAGGCAGGTATGTTTTTATAAAGGCCAACTCTTTCTCCTCCTTCTCAGCTAGATCATTACGACCCGCCTTAGCGTATAGATCGGCGGACTCTTTGCGCTTCTTGGCCTCTTTCCGCAGTACTGCCACCACATCTTCTTCGGTTAGTTCCTTGTCTTTCCCCTTGGCGATATGCTCATTTTGGACAGCTGCCTGAAGCATCCTGATAGTGCCGGATGTCTCAGAATCACCGCCCTTCATGGCGGTCTTTAAGTCTGATTGGAGTTTCTCTAGTATCTCCATGGAGGCTCTAGTACTTGAATGTACCCTCGCGTCTGGTGCGTTCAATCTCCTGACGCTTGTGCTCGCGGTGCAAAGCAGAAGCTCTACGCTTCCTGCGGTTAACGTTACGCTCATGATAGCGCTGACCCTTTGCCTCTTTTAAAACTCCACTTTGCATTACCTTTTTGCTGAAACGGTAAACTAGGGAGTTGTTAGACTCACCGTCTTTCTTCTTCAAATGTATATTAGTCGCCATTTGCTTGTATGATTTTCTCTTTGATTTTCTCTAAATCTTCCTCGGGTGGATTATTAACCACACCGTGGATAGAAGTGCCACCATCGCCCTCAAAACGGGGCATCACATGCACGTGCAGGTGATCTACTTCCTGGCCACTAAGTCTACCCGTATTGATGCCGATTGTAAAATGACCCGTCCCGAGTCCTTTCTCGAGCATCTGAGCCACCCTTTTGACTGTGACAAAGACTGGCTGCACCAGATTATCCGGTAAATCCATGATGGTAGCGTGGTGCTTTTTCGGGATTATCATCATATGCCCCGGCGACCTGGGCTGTATATCCAGAAAAGCTAGGGTTTCCTCGTCCTCGTATATAGTGTGGGCCGGAATCCTCCCACCCACTATCTCACAAAAGATGCACATTAAAGTCTCTTTTTAACCTCCCTCACTGCCTTCTCCAACGGCACAGTCTCTTGGGCGCCGCTTTTCATGTCTCGGATAATGATACTCTCTTCAAACACCTCCTTTTGTCCCAGGATCAAAGCCAGAGGCGCCTCTGCCTTATTGGCGGCTTCGAGTTGGGCTGACAGAGAAGTTTTACCGAGATTGCTCAAGACCTTAAGTCCCCCTGCGCGAAACTCTTCCAAAAGAGAAAGGCTTCTCTTCTTAGCTAGCTGACCGACGTGCACTAAGTACACCTCTTTGCGTCCTCGAGGAACCCCAAAGTCAGGATTCTTCTCCTTGATAGCGTTGACTACCCTCTCTACGCCGATAGCTGCTCCTATCCCAGGCGTCGGTCTGCCTCCCAACTGCTCGGCGAGATAATCGTATCTGCCTCCTCCCAGCAAAGCTAGCTCGTCGCCCTCTTCTCGGACAACAAAAATTTCGAATACAGTGCGGTTGTAGTAGTCGAGGCCCCTAACCAGGTTTGGCCGCAGCGCGTAAGGGACCCCTGCCTCCTCGAGGAACTCCAGTACCTGCTTGAAGTGAGCCTTGGAAGCACTAGTAAGGTTATCGAGAATGATGGGAGCGTTCTCCTTAATCGGCTGACAACCCTTCACTTTGCAATCCAATACTCTCAAAGGGTTGGTCTTGATGCGTCGCTGACAATCTTTACAGATCTCTTTGCTGTGCTTTTTGTAGTAGTCGACGAGCTTCTTCTTATAGTTCTGCCTGTCGTTAGTTCCACCAATGCTGTTGATCCCTACCATCACGTTGCCCAACTTCAGTTCCTCCATGAGTTTGTAGCAGATCAGTATCATCTGGGTGTCGTAGACCGGGTCACTCTCTCCTCCCAGGATCTCAGCTCCAATCTGCCAGAACTGGCGCTGCCGCCCTGCTTGAGGCTTCTCGTATCTAAACACCTGACTGAAGTAATAGAGCTTTACCGGCTGAGGGAGGCGGTGCATGCCGTGCTCCATGTAGCTGCGCACAACCGGCGCCGTTACCTCTGGTCTCAATACTAAATCTTCCCTGCCCCTACTCTTGAGGGAGTACATCTCCTTCTCTACTAAATCTGTGTGCTCACCAACGGTGCGCACAAAAAGCTCCTTCTCTTCTGCTATGGGTGTCTCGATCCTCGAGAAACCGTAGAACTCAAGAATCTCAGCCGCTTTGCTGTATAGCTTATTCAAAATTCTCCAGTCTTCAGGGAGCAGATCGTGCATTCCTCTCGGCGACTGGAAAGAAACCTTCTTACGCACAGGCGTGCTCTTGCGAGGAGCAACAGCTTTAGCTGTCTTCGTTTTTTTAGTTGTTTTCTTTTTAGCCATTTTCTGCTGGTCTATATGTCTCTAGGTCTCCTAGCGGCCAGAATCGAATCCTCACTGTGCCCACAATTTGATGCCGACCCAAAGGCCCCCAATTTCTTGAGTCGAAACTATTCTCTCGGTTGTCCCCCATTACAAAATACTCATCATTATCCAGCTGGAAAGGCGGGGTATCGGACATCCTGGCTTCCCTGGGGAGGTAGTCTTCACTGAGACGCTCTCCGTCTATGAAGACCCTGTTATCGGATATAACAACCTCTTCGCCAGGCAATCCTATAATGCGCTTGATAAAGAACTCGGATGATTTAGTTGGGTTGTGAAGCACTACTACCTCACCTCTCATCGGCTCACGGAAACGGTAGGTAATCTCGTCTACGATTAGGTAGTCACCGGTTGAGAAGTTGGGCTCCATACTCGCCCCATCTACCTTAAAGGGCTGGGCAATAAAAGTGTATACCAGATAGATTGATACTGCAGCCACCACTACGACTTCCAGTATCTCCAACAAGGGGAGCAGGAATTGCCTCATCGAGGGCAATTCTAATACAATTGATTTTGATGTTCAAGCTGGCATTTCTAAGTAGAGGCAAGAAGCGAAGCCCCAAAAGCGAGACCGTGCACAAAGAAAATGTGCGTTTAATCTTTGGTTTGGGCAACCCAGATCAGAAGTACAAACTAACCTACCACAACGCCGGTCATATATATGTAGATTCCCTAACGCAGGACTCTTTTAGTAAGTATCGCGACTTCGTCTTCACCAAAGACGGTGATTTGATCTTTGCCAAAAACACCACCTACATGAACGCCTCCGGCCGAGCGGTCCGTCAAGCCCTTAAATACTTTAACCTGCAGCCCAATCAGCTGATGGTCGCTCACGACGACAGCGACTTGCCCATTGGAGAACACAAGATAGATTTCGGCCGAGGTTCAGCCGGACACAACGGAGTAAACTCCGTCATTAAAGCTCTTGGTACAAAAGATTTCTTCCGTCTCCGCATAGGCGTACGTGGCCAAGCCAGGGGCAAGGCAGGAGACTTCGTCCTCAAACCCATGAGTCAGGCTGACCTTGCTGCCCTAAAAGAGGCTCTGGAGCAAATTGCTCTACAGTAGCTTCATGCTAACCCTAAAGATTACCGATCCATCAGGATTGGAGGTGAGACCCGATAACGGCAGGTCAACCTCTGCAAAAGCGCCGTCTTCCTCGAGCCTAGTTTTGAAAGCCCGGGTTGCATCTTCTGAGTCTGCTATTCCCGTAAGCTCCACCATCATGTTCGAGGTGTTCACGTTGATCTTACGTGGATGTACCGTAGTGCCCATGAGGGTATCTAACTTATCAAGTACATCGTAGACGCTCTGTCGCTCCACACTCAAACCCTGCAGCATCTTCACGGTACTGTTGAAGTCCTCCACTCTCTGCTCCAATCTCACTAACTCTTCGTTGTTAGCCGAAGTTGTAAGGAAGGGATCCTCTAGGATGACTGCGTTACTGGTACGCTGAAGAGATATGGCTGAGACTAGGTATATAAGGAGGAGTAGGCCGAAGGTGGTAAAGGCAATGTTACGCCATATAGATATGAAGTTAGCGAACTGATCTTTGTGGAAGATATCAACCGCACTAAGGTTAGCCAGGCTGATGGCCGTATCCTGCGATCTGGGCACCCTGCCGCGAAGGGCTGCTCCTCTGGCTGCATTAATCTGGTCGAATCCAACCTGCTGTACTTCCATGTTTTTGAAGGTGCCTGTTAGGGCATCGGTTACCTCCTTAACTGAGTTCTCGGAAACAATAACAATTCCTCCAATCTCTGTGGTTTTGAAGTTGGTGGTATAAAAGTTAACGAGACGTCTCGTCTGGTCCACTACCCCTTCGCTGAACTTGGCTGTAGAGATCTTCTTGTCATCACCTTGGTATCTGGACCAATCCGTATGATCGTGGAAGTAGAGCTGCCCCATGTGGCTCACCACAAAAGTCACACCCCCTTGGTCCATCTGCAAAATTAGATAAGCTTTCTCCTTGCTAGCTAAGCCACTTCCGGTAGCCGACCTCACAAGCGAAAGGGCGCTGAACTCAACCGCTGCCACGCTGAAACTGGCAGTCTGCAAACACTCCACAAAGTCATCCACCACCTCTTGGGGGATGAAGGCGCCTATCATATCGAGTTGATCCTTACTCGGGTCTGTTACCAAGGCTTCCCAGTCGTAGTAGGACGAATTAGCGTCAATCGGTGAGATCATGCGCATATTGAGCTCGGCTGACTCTGCTAGATTATCTCCAGCTACTGCCGGTAGGTTAAACGGCTGGATATATACCTTGTTAACAGGGATGCTCAAAATCACACTCATTCCTTGATGCTTTCTGCGTGCCACCTTCTGGTGCAACTGGGTCAGCACTGCCTGGAGCGCCTCCTTGTT